>JAUIHQ010000461.1 GCA_030432155.1 bacterium
GAAATTGAACGGCTGAAACAGCTCGTGGAGGAATCAAGGGCGGAAAATGCCCGCCTGAAAAGTGTGATCGCAGGTCGTCCGCCGGCCCCGGCGGCAACGGTTTCCGGAGATTCGTCCGTTCCCTCTGCGGCCCCCGTCCCGGCTGCCCCGGCGGCATCGGCACGGACCTACGTCGTGAAGCCGGGCGATACCCTTTCCCGGATTGCCGCCGCGGTATATGATGACGCCGCCAAGTGGGAGAAGATCTTTGAAGCCAACCGGGCGGCATTGCACTCACCGGCCAGTATCCGGGTCGGTCAAACCTTGATCATTCCGCCCTAACCAAGGAGAACGAGGATGTCGAATACGGATTTTTTTGATGATGATCTGATCCGCCAGCGGGACCATGCCCAGCGCATCAAGCTGGGACCGGGCGATGAACCCCCCGGCGGAGATCCCGAACCGAAATCGAGCAAGGACATACCCTCCCGGCCGGTCTCCGACCTCAACCTCACCCGGATGGCCCGCCACAAGCAGGAAGTCGATGAACAGGCCTCCCGCGCCCTCCAGGAACTGGAACTGCTGAAGAAGCGGCAGGAGGAGGTGGAACGGGAGAAGCGGGAACTCGAGGACTTCCGCCGGAAGCACGAGGAGTTTGAGCACGGCAAGCGTGAGATGACCGGGCACCTCAAGCGGAGCATCGGCATGCTCGAGCGGCAGGAACTTGACTACCAGCGGCTGACCGAGCTGGTCACCAACACCCGTTCGCGGTTCCGCGAGATGCTGCGGGATATCGATGAGCTTAAGGAAGAGAACTGGCCGGAGGATGCCATTCAGGACGAGCTGGCGCGAAGCCTCGGGGTGATCGAGGATTCGCGGATGGAATACAACAAGGCGATGACGAAGATCGATGCCATACGCACCGACAGCCCCCGCCAGGAAACGGATGACGCGTCCGGCCCCGTGCTGTTTGAGGAAACCACGCCCGCCTTTGAGATGGAGAAGCCCTTCTCCCATTGGGTGAAGATCGGTTTCGGCGTGTCGTTACCCCTGATTGCCACCCTGCTGATCCTTGCGATCCTGTATTACGCGATCGCATCAAGCGGGCTCATCTGATCTGACCGCCATGGCAAAGAAAGAAACTCCATTTGAACGGCGTATGCGCGAGCTGGAGGAAGAGGCGGAGCGTATCCAGGCCAGCATGGAATCGTTGGAACGTGCCGCATCCCGCAAACCGTCCCGTGACGCCGGCCCGCCCAGGCCGAAGCACCTCGGCCGGCTCGACAGCCGTCGTGTTTCATCGACCGCACTGGGCGATCGTCCAGACGAGGACACCGGCGACGCGATCGAGGGTGAGGACGATCCGGTTTCCGACGCAAGGAATCTGCGCCCCGCGGCCGAACCTTCGATCATGGCGAGCTACCTCAGCAGCGGCAGTTTCGGCAAAGGTGTCTCCATGTCGCGTGAACGGAGGATCGTTCGAAACAAAGCCATCTTCACCCTGGTCGTCGCCGTCGTTCTCGGCTTTATCGTGTATCACTGGTTATTTTCATGACAAACAACGCAACCCTTCGCATTGATACAACCTGGGGCCCTGTCCTCGTGACGG
>JAUIHQ010000160.1 GCA_030432155.1 bacterium
CTTCACTTGTTCGGACTGCCTCATGTTCAAACGTCTCAAACCAGCAATCACGCTCTTCGAGTAAATCAGTGATTTTAGATACCACCGGATGTAAATCAGGAAACAAACTATTCACCTCTGAGAATATTTTCTAGCATCACAATACTATTTCTGACCGGAGATATAAAGATGTAGCTGCTCGATCCAATAGGGCCATTCATGGCCGCCGGAAAATTCCTGGTACCGGTGGACAATCCCGGCCTCATCAAGTCGGCGATGCAATTCGCGGTTTTCCTCGATCAGGATATCCTCGGTCCCGCAATCAAACCGCAGGGGCGGAAGGCGATCACGATGGGCTGATAACCAGTCGAAAGCGCCCAGGCGGTCGGCATCGGTTAACCGGTACGCCTCAAGGTCCTCGACGACAAACGTCCGGAGTTGCGAAACGTGGGTGATGGATGAATGAGCGGATATGCCGGTGAACATACCTGCATGCTTCGCACCGAGACGCAGGGCGCCGTAGCCTCCCATGGATAGTCCGCAGATGGTTCGTTTTGAGTCCGGGGTCACCGACGGAATGTTCTCCATCACCGCCGCCGGCACATCATCGACAATCCATGATTCATAATCAGCGTCTTCATGGGCGAGGTACCCGCTCCCCTCGCCCCACAAGCCATCCGACGGCATGACGATGGCGACAGGCTTGATCTCACCGGCCCGGATCATCTCCTGTGCGGTGCGATGCGCCCCGCCCTTGAACGGCCACGCCCAATGACTCCCATACACCCCGTGAAGCAGCGTCAGCAAAGGAAGGTCACGCATCGTCTCCCACCCGTCGGGCAGAAAAAGCGACATGTCGCCGCGCCGACCGAGGGCCGGGCTTTTTACCGTGAGAAAGCGCAGGCCTTCATGCTCATACGCTTCATCCGATATTTCCGTTGTGCGAAATCGTGACACGAAGAATTCCCGAATCCCCGGCCGTCAGCGATCCATGACAAGGACGCCCTTGGCGTTACGGCCGGCATGCATATCCTCAAACGCTCCGGCGAGGTCGTCCAGCGAATAGGTCCGGGTCACCAGCTCGTCCAGCAGCAGTTCTCCTTTACCATATAGATCCATGATAGCCGGCAGGTCTCGCTCCGGGTCGCACTGGCCGTAGAGGGGATTGATATAAATCTTGTCCCACTCGAACAGATTCATATCGATCGTAATCTCCTCCTCGATTCCGCTGACCTGGCAGGCGGTGCCGGCATTCCGTACCATCGCGAGAGGCGCCGCGCCGAGGGCCGGTATCGCGGTACATTCAAACGCATAGTCCGCGCCCCGGCCGCCGGTCATGGCCTTGACCTGTTTCGCAGCGTTCAGGAGGCCGCGGTCTTCGCGATCGGCCTGCACGGTATGCGTCGCTCCGAACGTCCGGGCGAACGCGAGGCGCTGCTCATTGATGTCCACGGCGATGATCATGTCCGCCCCGGCAATGCGACAGCCCTGGATCACGTTAAGCCCGACACCCCCCGCCCCGAGCACAACCGTACTCGATCCGGGCTGCACCTGTGCCGCATTGACCGCGGACCCGTAGCCGGTCATGACCCCGCAACCGATGATGCAGGCCGAGGAGAAAGGCAGACCTTTGTTCATCCGGATAACCGCCTCTTCCCGCACGACCGCATGGGTCGACATCGTGCCGAGATTGAAAGACCGCTCGATGCCTTTCCCCTTCCACCTGGTCGCATCGAGGGCGGAATGACCCTGCATGTAGTCCGCTGCGGTGACCTGGTTGTGATTCTCGCACAGACTTCGACTGCCGTGGAGGCATGCGTAGCAGTGCCCGCAGGGTATCGCCCAGTTCAGGACGACCTCATCACCCGCCGCCACCCTGCTTACACCGGGTCCGGCCTCCAGCACCACCCCTGCACCTTCGTGTCCAAGAATCACCGGCCTTCCCCAGCGCAGCGAATCCCAGTCCGTATGACAGACCCCCGAGGCCCGTATCTCCACCAGCAGCTCGCCGGGGCCGGGATGATCGACCTGAATGTCCTCGATGGTAAACTGCCCCTGCCCGTCCGATATCGCGGCCCTGCCCGTGATCATCCTACCCCCCTGGTTTGCTTGACTGAAGTATGACCGCTATTGATTCGCCAGCGGCTCATGCTGAAGATAATCGTTCAACCCATCCTGCCAAGAACGAAGTGAACGGCCGGTCAAATTCTTCAGCCGGGATGTATCGAGAACGGAATACGGCGGACGGGGCGCGGGAAATTTCAGATCGGCGGCCGACATAGGCTTCACCTCAACCTCTGCGCCGGTACAACGCACGATCTCGCGGGCGAAATCGAACCACGAACAGAATCCCGAAGCCGCAGCGTGAACGATCCCTTCGGCATCCGTGCCCGCCAGGTCCATGATCGCGTCGGCAAGATCGCGGGTATAGGTCGGTGACGACACCTGGTCGACGACCACCGTAAGTTCTTTTTTCCCCTTGCGGATCTGGTTCAGGATCGCCTTGATGAAATTCCGGCCGTTGTGTCCGTATAGCGATTGGGTGCGGATAATCAGCGATGTACCGCCCGCGGCCCGGACACTCTCCTCCCCGCCCAACTTGGACCGGCCGTATTCGCTGACCGGGTGGACCGGATCATCCTCGGCATATGCGCTTCCCCGGCTACCGTCGAACACGTAATCGGTGCTGATGTGAAACAGGCGGATTCCCTTCGCCGCACACACGCGGGCCACGTGGCCGGCGCCTTCCGCATTAATCGCCCAGGCCGCTTCGCGCTCCTTTTCCGCATCATCCACCCGGGTGAACGCCGCCGTGTTGATCACAAGGTCACACACCGGTAAAACCCGTTCCACCGAGGCGGGATCCGTAATATCGAGCTCCGGAAGATCGAGACCGGACACGGCGTGCCCGGCCGAAGCTGCCGCCGCCAGCAGATCGGTACCCAACATTCCCTTCGCCCCGATGACCGTGATGTCCATGTAGAAATCAGACCCTAACGGCTAACCTGATCGGGATCGATACTTTTCCGGGCATTGGAAAATCGCCGCCAATATCCCTGTCGGTTATCGGGGTTTCCCCGACCTGGCAATCGTGGTAGTCTAAGGGCTGAATAGGCTTGAGAGGACAGACTGTTCACGCGAAGGTGACCGCGATTTCAAGACAAACACCCTACTGGAGGAACCTGATACCATGACGAAGAACAAACAACTGCTTGCCTGGGTCGAAGAGATGACCGCGCTGTGCCAACCGGACAAGGTCCACTGGTGCGACGGGTCGGAAGATGAATACAACAAGCTGTGTGATCAGCTCGTGCAGGCCGGGACCTTTGTGAAACTGAACGAGGAACGCCGCCCGAACAGCTACCTCTGCATGTCCAACCCGGCGGATGTCGCCCGCTCCGAAGACCGGACCTTCATCTGCTCCAAAAAGGCGGAGGACGCCGGCCCGACCAACAACTGGCACGATCCCAAGGATATGAAGGCGGAATTGACGGCCGTCTTCACCGGCTGCATGAAGGGCCGCACGATGTACGTGATCCCCTACAGCATGGGCCCGGTCGGCGGACCGATCTCCCACATCGGGGTGGAACTGACTGACTCGGCCTACGTCGTGGTCAACATGCGGATCATGACCCGCATCGGACAAAAGGTGCTGGATACCCTCGGCGACGGCGAATTCGTACCCTGCCTCCACTCCGTGGGCGCCCCGCTGGAACCCGGCGAGAAGGATGTTGCATGGCCCTGCAATGCCGAAACCAAGTACATCGTCCACTTCCCCGAGGAACGGTCGATCTGGTCGTACGGAAGCGGTTACGGCGGCAATGCCCTGCTCGGCAAGAAGTGCTTCGCCCTTCGCATTGCGTCGTGCATGGCCCGCGAAGAGGGCTGGATGGCCGAACATATGCTGATCCTCGGCCTGACCAATCCCGAAGGTGAAAAGATTTACGTCGCCGCCGCATTCCCCAGCGCCTGCGGCAAGACCAACCTCGCCATGCTGACCCCGACGATCCCCGGATGGAAGGCCGAGTGCGTGGGCGACGACATCGCCTGGATGAAATTCGGCGACGACGGCCGCCTCTACGCAATCAACCCGGAAGCGGGATTTTTCGGCGTGGCCCCCGGCACCTCGATGCAGTCCAATCCCAACGCCATGAAAGCACTGGAGAAGAATTCGATCTTCACCAACTGCGCCCTCTCCCCGGAAGGTGATGTCTGGTGGGAAGACATGACCGACGAGGAACCGGAAAAGCTCGAAAGCTGGAAGCATGAGGCGTGGACCCCGGATGCCGGCATCAATGCCGCCCATCCCAACGCCCGCTACACCGCACCGCTCTCCCAGTGCCCGGTGGTGGACCCCGCGTACGACGACCCCCAGGGCGTGCCGATTTCGGCCATCCTGCTTGGCGGCCGCCGGCCCAAGACCATCCCGCTCTGCTTCGAAGCCTTCGGCTGGGAACACGGAACCTTCCTCGGATCAGCCCAGGCCTCCGAGAAAACCGCCGCCGCCACCGGCGCGGTCGGTGTTCTTCGCCGCGACCCGTTCGCCATGCTGCCGTTCTGCGGGTACAACATGGGTGATTACTTCGCCCACTGGCTTAAGATCGGCAAACAGGGCGGCGACAAACTCCCGAAGGTTTTCTACGTGAACTGGTTCCGGAAATCGGATGATGACCGGTTCCTGTGGCCCGGCTTCGGCGACAACAGCCGTGTTCTGAAATGGATCTTCGAGAGAGTCAAAGGCACCACCGGCGCAGTCGAAACACCGATCGGCCTGCTGCCTGAAGAGGGCGCCATCGACACAGAAGGCCTCGAGGGCGTGTCCGAGGACGACATGAAGACTCTTCTGGCCGTGGATATTGAAGGCTGGAAAGAAGAAGCGGCCAGCATCAGAGAGCATTACGAGAAGCTCGGTGCATCTGTTCCTCCGGAACTATACGCCGAGCTGATCGAGCTGGAACGCCGCCTCGAAAAAGCCTGAACCGAAAACCGGGAACGGGAGGGCGAAGAACTCTCCCGTTTCTTCATGTTCTCGCCCGCGAGCCGGGGGCGGATGGCAATCGACACGAAGAATCAGGTCGATTTGCATTGCGCCTCGACCGACCGTAGATTGATCCATGAAAATCTACTGGATCAAAGCGGCCATATGTATCCTCGTGTTTTCCGGCGGCGTTCCGGCTGAAGCCCGCGCTTTATATGACTTCACGACGGACAGCGGCACCGGTGACTGGTCCGTCGAGGACGATGGGGTCATGGGCGGTCTATCCCGGGGGACATTCAGGGTCAACGATGAGGGGCACGGCGTGTTTGCGGGCGATGTATCGCTCGATAACAACGGCGGCTTTTCCTCGGTGCAGTGGTATTTCGACCCGATGGATGTGTCGATGTTCTCGACGCTATGCCTGCGTATCAAAGGTGACGGCAAAGCCTATCGCTTTCTCATCGAGGCCGAACCGCAAGCCTGGCATTACTACGAAATCGAATTTCCCACATCCGGAACCTGGGAGACGGTGGAATTGCCGCTCGCCGATTTCATTCCGGTGCGACGAGGCGACCGGCTTGATCAGCCGAACTTCCCCGGCAGCACACTGGCCCAGATCCGGCTCATGATCGCCAACGGCGTTGCCGAGTCCTTCCGCCTGGAGATCGATCGGATCTGGCTCAAGTAGCTATTCGCTCGGCGGCATCAACCAACGAAACATTGTACTGACCATCCCGGACCCGTAGCATGGACCGCAGGAGGTTGTACAATGAGGTTTGCTGTCCATTTTCTCTGCAGGGTGGCCGGAGCTTTGAGCACGGGCGCATTCACAAGCGTATTCGCCGGAATTGACTGCCTGCCCGGCACCTACAGTCCCGACGGTCAGATGCCGTGCTTGGAGGCTCCTCCGGGGTATTTCGTTCCGGTTGTCGGCGCCACCAACCTGACCCCGGCCGCCCCGGGTTACTACGTCCCGGACTACGGCGCAACGAATCAGATCCCAGCCGCCCCGGGCTATTACTGCCCCTTGCCCGCGATGACCACCCAGATTCAGGCCGAAGCCGGGTACTATGTTCCGTCGGGCACGTCTACCTTTCAAACCACCGCCTCTCCCGGCTTTTATGTCCCCGCACCGGCGGCGACCAGCGCCATCCCGGCGGAACCGGGTTACTATGTACCGTTCTCCGGAATGGACACAGCCTACCCGGCTGATGTCGGTTTCTATGTGTCGAACAGCATGGCCACCTTCCCCACCCCGGCATCGCCCGGCTATTTTATCGACGTCACCGGCGCCACCAACCAGATCCCGGTTCCAGCCGGTTTCTACACCCCCGTGTCCGGTATGCATGCAGGCATCCCCTCCCCGCCGGGATTCTACACCACCGGTACGGCTTCCAACCTGACCATGGCCATGCCTGGATCATATACCGATAGCTTCGCCGCTACGAACGAGATTCCAGCCCCGCCCGGGTACTACACGCCGACCAACGGCATGAATGTCGCCATTCCCGCCCCCCCGGGGACGTACAGTCCCGGCGGCGCCTCGTTTGTCATGGAGGCTTCACCGGGAACGGTGGCCCCGGGGTACGCATCCACATCGTCGATTCCTGTCGCCGCGGGATACTATGCGCCAAATTCGGGCATGGCATCAGGCTGGCCGGCATTTCCGGGATCCTATGTTCCATCGAAAGGCGCCATTGATGTTGTCCAGGCCTCGCCGGGATTTTTCGTCGACACCTATCTTGCCACGAACCACACGGCGGCGCCGCCGGGCTACTACACACCGGAGTTTGGCATGAACACCGCCGTCGCAGCACCGCCCGGCTACTTCACGACCGGAACCGCGAGCGTACTGAACGCCGCGGCCGAGGGGCGCTATGTTTCCCTGTTCGCCGCAACCAACGATGTCCCGGCCTCCGTCGGTACCTATGCTCCGATCCAGGGTATGCAGGTACCCATACCCGCGCCCAAAGGCTATTATGTACCGAATACCGAGATGACCGCCCCGATTCCCGCCGACATCGGCACATATGTGGATTCAATCGGCGCCGCAACCTCAACCCCGGTCACGGCAGGATTCATCGCTCCGATTCCGGGTATGCGGGAAGCCATCGTTCCGGGCGATGCCGACGGCGATGACACCATCACCCAGAACGAGCTGGATGGCGTGGTCGCCGGGTTCTGGGAGTCCCAATCATGGATGGCCATCGACACCTTCGACATGCCGGATCCCGCAGCCCTGCAGGTGGCCCTGACCAATGCCCTCAACGGCAGCATCAACGTCTATGTCTCGAGCAACATGATCGACGAGACACTCCTCGGCACCGCGGTTCCGGTCTACCAATTCACCGACCCCGAAAGCACCAGCGCCGGCCCCAGGTTCTACCGCCTGGCATTCCCGTAAGCGCGCAGCGCCTACAGGTCGGCGCGGGTGAACAGGTTTTTGCGTTGGGCGATCACATCGTGCTTGAGCGCATCCTCATCGATTCGGGTTAAGGATCCGTTTTCGTAGAGGATCTCACCCTCGATGATCGTCATCTGTACGTCCCGGGCGGTGTTGGAATAGACGAGATTGGCTGCGGTATTGTCGGACGGTATACAGGGCCAATCGGTCTGATCGACTAGAATGATGTTGGCGAGTTTGCCCACCTCGAGCGTTCCCATATCGTCCTCGCGGCCCAGCAGTTTCGCGCCGCCGATGGTCGCCATGCGGATGATATCAAGGGCATGAAGCGCTTCCGCCCCGAGCCGGGTTTTCTGCAGGAGACCTGCCTCCCGCATTTCCAGCAACATATCAAGCCGGTTGTTGCAGGGTGCGCCGTCGGCTCCAATGGCGACGTTGATGCCGTGATGCAGGTATTCAACGATCGGCGCAATCCCCGAACCAAGCTTCATGTTGGCCGAGGGACAATGCAGGACGTGCGTTCCAGACTCCCTCAGCAAATCGCGCTCATCCTGCTGGGTATGCACACAATGAGCCAGACCGACATCCGGTCCGGTCAGGCCGACGGTGTTGAGGTAATCAATGTTGTGCATGCCGGTCTCGCGCATCACCAGCCCCACCTCTTCCTCCTGCTCGGATGCGTGGGTGTGCAGAAGCAGGCCCCGGTCGCGGGCATACTCCGAAGCCTCCCGCATATTCGCTGCCGAACAGCTCAGTGCGAATCGCGGGGCCACGGCGAGGGACAGCCGGCGGTGATCATGCCAGTGATCGAGCAGGACATCGCAATAGGCCAGTGCATCCTCGTTCGACACGGCCAGCGGATCATACCCGCCGGTCTCATCCATCAGACAATGACCGATCGCCCCCATGATCCCTGCATCCGATGCCGCCCGGAAAACCGCATCGGTGTGACGGACCGTCTCGATCGACAGAAAAGCGGTGGTCCCTCCCCGTATCAGCTCGGCGCAGGACAGCGCCGCCGATGCATACAGGGAATCCTCGTCATGGGCCGCCTCCAGAGGCCAGATGAAGCGACGCAGCCACGGCAGAAGCTGCAGATCCTCGGCCGCCCCGCGGA
>JAUIHQ010000161.1 GCA_030432155.1 bacterium
CCGCCATCCAAGGTCCGGAGAACGAATGCATCGGGTCCGGTAAAATCCGCTTCCGGTTGGTACACCAGCCTGCCACCCGCCCAGACCAGAGTGCCATGAGCCGGTCCGATCCATGTCGTTTGTCCCGGAACCAGGGGCACACCCGAAACGACGGTGCGCGGACGGTCGGCGCCTGCGGACATCGTCTCGTTGGACGCATGAAGGATGGCGATGGACTGGGTTTCCTGTCGCACCGTGCGAAACGACCATCGATCCTCGAAATCGCGGAAGACATGATCGTCGGAGTCCGGGGTGAAGGTTACGTGAAAACTGGTCTGGGTGGAAGCGCCGGCCAGGCCGATGACGGTAACCTCCTGCTTCTGATTGAAATTATCCGCTGTGAACCGAAGGGTTTGGGGATTCACCACGGCGGCATCGGGATCGCTGACCGTCACCGCGACCGTGACGTCCGATGTCGGAGCGTAGAGGAACCGTACCGTCATGATTTCCGCATCGTCCGGGGTTACGACCTCCGCGGTCGGCGCCCGCGGCAGCACTTCAAAACCGGGGACCCGGCCTTTCAGCGTGGCCATCCGCCAGGCGGTTTCATACCCGACCTGTCGTACCTGGTACAGCCACCACGCATCCGTATCCATGTATGGCGGCGGGTCGCCCACCGGGCAGCGGCCGGTCATCAGGGTTACCATATAGGCGCCGATCGCTTCATTGTGGTGAAGGGAAAGGTGCCAACCGTCCGCGCCCGTGGACGTCGTATTGGGCCCGGTCAGGTCAAATGTCCGGCTCCATAACGTGCGGTTCGGGGAAACCCGGAACCCGTCGCTGACGGTGTATGGGCGAAGGTTTCCGGCCACCCCCATATCCGAGGTAATGTAGCCGGTACCGATATCAATACCGTATCGATGGGTCAGGTCCCCTGCGTGATTCTGGAGAGGAAAGCAAATCATGAAATCATGGGCGCTGGGATCAATGTACCCGGGAGCGTATCCTCGACCCTCGGCGAAATCATTCTTGACCGAGTTGGAATACACCATGCCGGCAAACCGCAAGTTCCAGAATACCTGTTCAAAAATCCGGGTTTCGGTGCTCGAACCGTAGGATCCGACATCCACCACCCGCTTCTTCACAGTGCCGAAACTGGTCATTTCGACACCGGTGTACGCGCCGGTCACCATGCCGCCCGCCGCCTCATTCCATGCAGCCTCGTAGGCCACGCCGGCAACGGCATCGCGATCGGCCTGTGTCCATCCCGCGGGTACGAACGTTGAGTTGGTTGCGCTGCGGCCGAAAATGGTGCTGTAGGCGGTCGCGGCGGTCAGGTAGGCGCCGACCGGTGTCGGGTGAAACGGAGCGGTATCCACCAGACCGGGATGCTGAACTTTGAGCAGTTCCCATGCGATGCCCGCGGGAACACAGGGGATTTCGGCTCCTTCCGCCACGCGTCGGGCAATCTCGGCATATCGAGCAAAGCTTGAAGTTCCGGCGCCGTTGGGATCGGGCCAGTACATGATCAGATAGGGCTGACCGCCGCCGGCTTTGATTTCCCGGCTGATCCGGTCCACTCCCTCGAGATGGAAACCCGGTTGCCGGAGGGACGTGTAGGCATCGTCCATGATCAGTACCGCATCCCATCCCTGGCGCCAGTATGCCAGATGCTGGTCACGTGCGTCGGGCCAGTAGTAGGTTTGGAGCAGGGAATAGGCACGGTACGTCGGATTGATCGTCGTGACACCTCCCTGCCCGACCTGGGTCGGAACGACTTTGTTCCAATTGTGATCCTGCAATTCAACATTCACCGGCCCGGCAATGCCGGAATCGGCATTCAGGATCTGATCAAAGTAGTACGTAAGGTTCGTCGCCGTGAACGGCGGTTCGTTCCCGGGATACCGGTTGGCGTTCGGGGAATCGCTGAAGCTGCGCATCGTGCCGATGATCAGCGCATCGTAATCGGCTACAGCCGGGCGGACAGATGTCAACAGGGCGACAACAACAGACAATCCGGTCAGACCGGTTTTCCATGACATGTGCATGAAATCAACATGTTTTCAGAATGACGGCAAAACAATATCAATCCCGGCAATCACAGATATCGGACACATATTGATTGGAAAGAAAACAATCGAACCGATCTACCCGGGCGGACTATCCTCATCCCGACAGTTTGGGTACCATGAATGTACATGCCCGGCATTTACATCAGGTTGGCTGCCATGCTTACCGTAACAACGCCGACGATCCTGCAGGCCCAGTCCCCGAATTTCGGAACGGGAATCGAGACGGGGGTCTTGCAGCCGGCTGTCCTGACCGAGGTATCGGGCATAGCGGCCAGCCGGTCCCAGCCGGGAGTCCTTTGGGTTCACAATGATTCAGGCGGTGCGGCGGCGGTCTATGCCGTCAATACCGCCGGCGACCTGCTCGGTACGTACACCCTTTCCGGTACGGTCAACCGCGACTGGGAGGATATCGCCATCGGCCCGGGGCCGGATCCGGATCGGGACTATCTTTATGTCGGAGAGATCGGCGACAACAATGCGGTCTACACGTCCTGTGCGGTGTACCGCGTACCGGAGCCGGACGTTCCGACTTCGGGTGCGCCGGCAAGCGTAACCCTTACCGGTGTCGTCACCCTCGCCTACAGGTATGCCGACGGACCGAGAGATGCGGAGACCCTGATGCTGGATCCGGTGACCCGCGACCTGTACGTGGTGACCAAGCGGGAGACAAATGTCGGAGTCTATGGTTTTTCGTATCCCCAATCCGCGTCATCGACCACCGTGATCTCCGCAGTGGCGACCTTACCGGTGACCCGGATTGTCGGGGGTGATATCGCTCCGTCCGGCGACCGGATCATCATGAAGACGTATCTCCAGTCCTTCTGGTGGCTCCGCGAGTTGACCCAGTCCGTCGCCTCCGCGCTGTCGGCGGCAGGCATCACGATCCCCCACGCCATTTCCTTCACCTATCCCCAGAACGAAGCCATCGGGTGGGCCGCGGCGAATCAAGGCTACTTCACCCTCGCCGAGGGAGCGGGTGCGCCGATCGTCTTTTTCACCAACCTGAACGGTTCCGTCGTCGGCGATCGTGATGAAGACGGCATGAAGGATACTTGGGAATGGGCATATTTCGGCGAGCTGGGCGTAGCGGATGAGGAAACCGATGGCGACAGCGACGGGATCCCGGACCTCGGGGAATACATCGCCGGCACCGGCCCGATCGACCCCCTGTCATTCCTGAGGGTGGAAGGCGGGCAGCCGGATAACGGCAGCTTCATCATCCACTGGTCTGCTGCCGCCGACCGGACCTACCGTGTATACGCGTCACCCACCCCCGATGGTAGTTACACGCTCGTGACCTCCACCACCGCCACCGCGGCTACCGACCTGTCCGTCACCATCCACCCGGGCGCCGGGGCGGTTTTCCGTATTGAAGCTTCACGACCCTGACCGCTCCGCAAGACGGAGCCCAACGTTCAATGGGCGACAGCGTATGAACAAAGCTCCGGAGGGGCACGCTCCCGCGTGCCCTCAGACGGTTGAACGGTCAGGGCGACTGAATACCGATGAAGTATTGTGCTTTGTTGGTATCCACCGGAACCGTGAATTGGAACTGGCCGGAACCGGGGGGCGATTGCGGCACGGTCCCGATCCACTCCCAGGATGTTGACGGCAGCATCACATTGGTTGTCGCATACGCCGAATAACTCGCGAGGGCGTTGCCGGGAAAACTGACGCCGAACGTTCCGGCCTGGGCGGGTTCGACCATGCTCGCGATCTGAGCTGCATTGGTGCTGATCAACAGCTCATAGGCGCCGATGTCGACCGGCACGCCGCTTCGGGATGCAAGCCGCTGGTCGGACGCAGCCTGATTGGCGAGGAAGAGGCCGGCATCGATGGCCGGGCTGCCCGGCAGCAGGGCCATGGTGGGTGTGCGGCCGCCATTGTACGTGAGCGGTCCCAGTTTGGGATCGGCCACCCCGACAATGTTGTTGTTCACCCCGTTGGTAAAGCCGACCGCCTCCCCGCTGCCGATCAGGTTGTATTCACTGTCCGCGCCGACGTGCTGAGGGCCGGAAATCTCCGACGGGCTGTTGTCGGGGCGGCGATTGCCGGCCACGATGGTATCGAGGAGCTTGATGCGGCTGCCGGTATAATTGAAAATTCCCCCGCCTCCGATCGCGCCCTGGTTGTCGCTCACGGTGACATACGACAACTCGTTCGTGCCTCTGTTGGCGAGTGCGCCGCCCCAGAGACCAGCGGTATTCCCGGCCAGCGTGGAGTTGACGAACTCGGACTCGGCGGTGGCCTCCGTAAATACCGCACCACCTGCATTGGTGGCCGTATTCCCGGTCAGGGTCGAATAGATCATGAACAGGGATCCTTCATTGAGGATGGCTCCGCCGTCCCCTTCATGCCCGCCGGTCAGGGTCAGGCCGGTCAGGCTCATTGAGGCGCCGGGAGCGATTCGGAACGCACGCATCGGTTCGGGGCCGGCGCAGGCAATGGTGATCCGGGCCTGGCTGCTCGCAATGTTCTTCGTTCCATTGATGACGATGGCCGAGTTTCCGCGGTTTGTATCGCCGACCATGGAGAGGACGACGGTCTTGCCGGTCAGGGTGGAAAACATGAAGGCTGTTGTATTGTACGCGATGGCCTCGCGCAGGCTGGTTCCTTCGCCGAAGCGGACGTCACTGGTTGCGTTAAACTCGTCGTTTGTAATGTTCACGAATACGTTTTCAAACAGATCCATCTCGAACGCCCCGGCGTCCGGATTCATGCTCTTCACCCGGGCCTGGCCGCGCTGGTCGGTTGCAATCCCGAGATCCACGCCGCGATTGACGGCCGGCGTGTTCGGCAGCAGCGCGATGGTGGGAGTCGGGCCGCCGTTGGTGGCGGAGAGACCGCCGATATACAGATCCGGAATGGTCAGTCCGGTGAGGTTTCCGTTGATCCCGTTGGAGATGCCGGCGGTGTTGCCGGAGCCGAAGAGGTTGCCGGAACTGGCTGGGTCGAAGGCGCCGCTGCCCCAGGTGGACATGCCGTCCGTATTGTTGCCGACGACGATGGAATTGTCGATGGGCACCACACAGTCGTAGAGCCAGAAGGGCCCGGTGGGTCCAGTGTTGGCGGTGACGGTTATGTGTTTCAGCGAGTTGGAGATCGCCCCGGTGCTGATGGCGCTTCCCGCTCCGGCGGAGGTGTTGCTAACGATGGTGCAGTTTTCCACCACCAGCAGGGGTGATCCGCCCCAGACCTGGATCGCCCCGCCCTCGCCGGTGGTTTCGTTGCCGTAGAACGCGCATCGACGGGCGACGAGCGATCCGAACAGGTTCCATACGCTGCCGCCGATATCGCTGTATCCGCCGGTCAGAGCCAGATCCTGCAAGGTCAGATGACCGCCGCTCTCCACGCAGAAGTGCCGCTTCTGGGCGGCGGCATCGACTGCGATCGTGATCCCGGGGGCCGAGGACAATCCCTGGATCACGACCGAGTTCGTCACCCGCAACGCGCTGGTATCGGTCGCGTTGGTCCAGCCGGTATCCAGCACCACGGTTTGTCCGGCCAACGCGGAGGCGAAGGTGATGGTTTGGGTACCGGCAAGCGTTGACGCATAGGCCAGCGCTTCGCGCAGGCTGGTACCCGTGCCCTGATCGACGTCGGCGGTGCCGTCATCTTCATCCGTCGTGGTGGAGACGATCAGCGGATCGCGGGGATAAATTTCATAGGCTCCGATGTCGGGAATGGTGTGCCGCGGCTCGCCGCGCTGGTCGGTGGTCAGGCCGGGAATGGATCCGCCGGCCTTGTAGGCCGCACTCGCCGTGGTGATCGGGAAGGTCGGGGTCGGGCCGCCGTTGTAACCAAATGCACCGAGCCCCGGATTGTAGATCAGGTTGTTGGTACTGCCGCCCGCCTGGGTCAGGCCATTGCCATCGGTCACGATGGTGTTCCTCAGCAACAACGTGCCGAAGATGTTCCAGCCGCCGTATAAAGCGCCGTTGTTGGCGACGGTGCATCCGTGGAGTTCCATGCCGCCGTTGTTGAAGACGGCGCCGCCATAGTAGCCCCCCGCGTAGTTGTAGGCCATCGTGGTGTTGGTCACAAAGGCGGAGGCGTTGTTGAAGATGGCGCCGCCCCCCGCGTTGCCCCCTGGATAGGATACGGTGCTGTTCGAGCTGAAACAGCTTGCATCCACCGTCAACAGGCCGGCGTTGTAAATCGCGCCGCCAGCGATCTGGCTTAGATTGGTCTCAAAGAACGTGCGGCTGATCGAGGTGGTGGCGGCGTTGTACAAGGCGCCACCGGCGTTATAGGCGAAGCCGCCCGACAAGATGCAATCTTCCATCGCGAGCGATCCTTCGTTCAGGATGTTGCCACCATAGGTCCCGAAGGCCACCGGTAGAGCGCCGCCGGTCAAGCGCAGATGGCGCAGGGTCAGTGTGCCGTTGGTCATGACGCGGAAGAGCCGCATGGCCCCCGCGGAAGCACGGCGCAGGGTGATGGCGTCGCCGGTGGTGTTCTCGATCGTGACCTGCCCGCGCAACGGAAGCGCGGCGTCAAACGATCCGCTGTCCCCGACCTGTAGCAGGTCGATCGTCGCGCCCGCGAGCGCGGGGTCAAAACGGATGACCACCGGCCCGGGGTTATTGTTGGCGGCGTTGACCGCGTCGCGCAGGGTCACGTTGGCGCCAAGGGCGCCGATGATGATGTTGGTGTCGAAACCGCCGGGGTCGGTGGCGTTGTTGACGATCACCGTGGAAACCGCGGACAGCGACGTGAATACGAAGTTGCTGACATACTGGTATGCGGTCTCGCCGCCCGTGGCGGCGGTCATACCGACCCACGCCTGGTTGCCGCCCGCCGCGACCGGGATGTCGATGGCGAAATTCGTGGCATAGGCCAGGCCGGACGCCAGGTTTGTCATCGTGACATCGAGTAAGCCGTTCAGGTAATGCAGGTCCACCTTGATCGGGTCGCCCGAGGCAGGAACGGCGGGTGCGCTGTTGATATAGGTGTTGGTCCCCAGCCCCTGGCCTCCGGTGGCAATCTGGATGCCGGAGCCGCCGGGGGCCCCGGCGTAAAGATTCAGCTTCAGGGCAAAGCTGGGCGTAATGCCCTCGTAGCCCAGCCCGCCTCCCGCCCCGCCCAGGGCGTTGATGCCGGCGGAATCGTTCTGCAGAACAAACGCCATCCCGTCGGCGATTCCATTGCTGGAGACCGCCAGGTATTCAAAGGATGCCTCGAATGCGTTGATGTCCTGCCGGAACAGGTACCACGCGCTGCGCGCCTCGCCGCCTCCGCCCTCGGTCAGGGTGAACAAACCGTTGGTCAGTCCGGCGCCGCCGTTGAGCTGCCACGAGAAACGGTCGCCGGTGGTGCCGTCGGAAATGAGCAACTGGAACGCGAAGTCGGTATAGTGATAGTCGTTGGCGGCGCGGATCGAGAGAGTATATTCGCCGCTCGGGACGGCGGGAATTCCGCTCAACAAACCGTTGGTGGACAGCGTGAGGCCGCTGGGCAGCGCCGCCAACAGGTAGAAGGTCGCCGGCAGTCCACTGTCCAGATTCATCTGAAAAGCGTTGCTTTCCCCGATCACGAACACCGTCGAGGTTGGGGCCAGGGGAATCGGCGCGTAGGTCGGCAGTTCATAGGCGCCGGCGTCGGGCTGCTCGTAGCGTGCCGCGCCACGGGCATCGTTGGTCACGCCGGCCGCGGCGGTGCCGTAATTCACAGCGGCACTGCCGGAAAAGAGCGGCATGGTCTGCACCGGGCCGCCGTTGTTTCCCAGTGCGCCCACGTAGGTGTTGTTGGTGCTGACGAGGTTGTTCGACAAGGTGCTGGAGGGGGCGACGAGATTGTCGGTATGCCAGGACGCGGTGTTGGTGTTCCACACGTCGTTGGCGGCGATGATGCTGTTGTAGACCTGGCTTCCCGAAGCCAGCTCTACCGCGTGATTGTAAGTAAAGGTCGGATTGGTCACGACGTTCCCGACCACGGTGCAGTGGATCATGGAAAGGGGTGTCGGGTAACCGTAGATGGCCGAACCGCCCGCCGGGGTACGGTTGGCGGTGAAGGTGGAATTGGTGATGCCCATCGCACCTTCGGAAGCCACCGCACCGCCCATGCCGAACATGTAATTGGTGCGGACATGGTTGCCGACGAAGGTGCTGGCACTCACCCCGGCTGATCCCTTGTTATACACTGCGCCGCCATTCGATTCCCGGGTCCAGTTGTTCGAGAAAGTACACTGGCCGATGTGCATGTTTCCACTGTTGCCGATCGCACCGCCGCCGCCGAACGGCGCCCCGGCATTGCCGAAGGCATATTGCTGGCTGTTATTATTGAACGTACTGTTCACCACGCGCACGGCCCCTGACGAGAGGTTCGCGATCGCACCGCCGCCAGCCTCGGCGTAGCAACCCGAGAAATAGGAAT
>JAUIHQ010000162.1 GCA_030432155.1 bacterium
GTTCCCGGAGTGCGCGGGTCATTTCGCTGAAGAACCTTCGCCAGTCGGTCCAGTTGCAAAAGGCATACGGCCAGATCGGGATGGCGACCACACCGTTGATGGTCTGGCGGGCATGGGTCGCGCGGGAGACGAGCAGGGTAGGGGCGCTTCTCCGGATCAGCAGCAATCCCTCCTGTTCCAGTTGATGATAGACCCTGGAGACATCGGACAAGGACATGGTCAGCGTTTCGGCCACCTCCCGCATGGTATAGAACACCAGAGACCGGCTCGGATGCTGAAGCTTGCGGGCGACCGAGGCCAGAAGCTTTATGGCGGCCTGGGTTCGGTTGGGACCTTTCCGGGCAGGTTCTTGGCCGATCAATTCGCGGAGCGGGGGAAGATCCCGTATGGGTGGACTACCGGACATGGCATGTACTCCTCCATTCGCTTTCTGCCGCGACCGTATGCCGCCGCAGGCTTTTGTTCGCATCGTGTTCGTATTGGATTAGGGCGATCTTGGCAATCACTATTTCGGTAGTAAGTCAGGGGCTCATCAACCACGAGGTGATTGGATGAATAAGATCAAGCGTATCGTAACCGTTTCATGTTTTGTTTTCGCGCTGTTGTGGGGGGGATGGGTTGACCGCGCCGATGCGGCGGTGATTGTTGACTACAATCCGACCAATACCTCACACACCTCGAAATGGCAGATCGGGGGCCAATATTCTTATCCAACGGCAAATGGCCAAATCGGCTTCTTTGGCGGCGAGTACTACAATCCCACCAACGGACAGCAAATGGGACGAAATGGACACCAGATCGGCTACCTCCTGAAAGATGATCCCACCAACACCTGGAGCATCGCCACGCCGCAGCGGATGGCCACCATCGAGAGCATTCGGATCATCGGTACGGACAGCCCGACGAGTCGTTCCGGTCTTGAGCAAATCACCGTGTACTATGGTAATGGAGAGAGCCAGGTCATCACCATGCCCGCGACCCCGGGTGACCAGACGTACACCTTTTCGCCACCCATCGTAAGCAGCTACATCTATTGGACGGTGCCGAACGACACGACGGGAAAGTACGTCAGTGAATCCGGATTCGGCGGTTCTCCCGATACCCCGTTCTATCGGTTCATCGTGGAGGGTACATGGGGTGACGTGCTGACCAATCTCAATGCCGCCGCGACCCTGACGTCCACCGGGGATGTTACGTTCGGATCAATCGACCGTCTTACGAATGGTACCACCTACGTGGAAGGAGCCGGCAACGGGGTTTTCTGGCAGCGCAATGCAACCAATCCTGATGGCGTTACAGCCACCTACGGCTCGGCGCAGGTGATTGCCTCGATCGGCATCGGATTGAATTTGGACGATGTCCGGCCGCAGCCCGCGGAAATAACCCTCAGCTACAATTCCGGGAGCGAGGTCATTACGCTGCGCGGTGACAACCTGAGCTACGGAATGTATGATCTGGTCGCACCGGTGACCTCGACCTTCCTGACGATCACGTTCCCGGATGGCACTGCGACAAACGGCTGGTTTCACACGAGTGGGGCTGGGGACAACTGGGGCCTCACGGAATTTCAGGCCTTCGGCGTAAGCGCCTCCGGTAGCTCTCCCCCCGCCGCCATCCCCACGCTCAGCGAATGGGGCATGATCTTCATGTTCGGCGGCCTGATGTTCCTGACTTGGCGGAGACTGTCGGGACGGCCGCAGAGAGCAACTGCGGCTGTGGAAGCCTGAGTTTCGGTATCATCCGCCACAAGTGGATAAGGGAGCCTGCCCCCGTTGATGTGTGACTCCATCCCGAACAACCAATCCCCCAATCCCCCGGCGGCCCCTGTGCTGAGCAACAGGATCACCCTCACGCACCCGTCCGGCGGAGGCTCGTTGCGTCGGGAACGATCGGCGTGTACGAGACCCTATGTTAGCCGCAGGGACGGATAGTTCTTGCGAAGTAGGGAGAAAGGCGCTTTCGATTCCTTAGACAGTAGAAGCGATGCGAGATCGCAACAGGAAAGGAAAGCGCCATGGAGATCAAACGTAGTGATGTTCGGTTTGACGGTCAAGAGTTCTGGCTGGGGCTTGATGTCCATCATAAGGACTGGAAGGTGACGATTCGGACGATGGGCACGGAAGTCAGGACGATGGTGATGCCGCCAGATCCACGGAAGCTGCATGCGCATATGACGCGGAACTATCCAGGGGGGCGCTATAACTCGGTCTACGAAGCGGGGTTCAGCGGTTTCTGGGCTCATCGCCAGCTTGTCGGTCTTGGCATTGCCAACCGCGTGGTGCATGCTGCCGACGTGCCGACATCGGACAAAGAACGCCGCCAAAAGGAAGACGTTCGGGATTCTCGAAAGCTTGTACGCTGCCTGGAGAACGGGCAACTTCAACCGATCCACATCCCCGATCCGCATATCGAGCATCTGCGATCGCTGTGCCGTCTTCGAGAGCGTAGCCGTTCGCATCTCACGCGGCTGAAGAACCGCATCAAAGGTCATCTGAAGTACTACGGGATATCGGTGCCGGAAGATTCGGCTTACCGGCACTGGTCGGGCCCCTTCATTACCCAACTCGAAGCGCTGTGTTCGGAACCGGGGCCGCGCTCGGACTGCCTGGCGATCACGCTGGACGCGCTGCGTGAAGAGTCGCGGCGCCTGGCACTGATCATGCACAAGCTGCGGGCCCATTGCCGTGAAGGGGAGGCCGCCCGTATTACCAGCCTTTTGCGCACGATCCCGGGGATTGGTCCGAAGACAGCCTTCACGCTCTATACCGAGTTGCAGGATATCGAGCGCTTCGCCAACCTTGACAAGCTCAACTCTTTTCTAGGGTTGATCCCCTCTACCGACAGCTCCGGCGATGACGAGAAGGTCACCGGCATCACGCCTCGCAGTAATCGACGGATGCGGGCGTTGCTCATCGAAGCCTCCTGGGTGGCGATTCGCCATGACCCGGAGCTTCTGCGTGCCTTCAGCAAGCTTTCCGGTCGCATGAAGAAACAAGCCGCTATCGTACGCATCGCCAGGAAACTGGCGGCGCGCGTGGCTTACGTATGGAAAACAGGAACGCCTTACAAGCCGGCGGTTCCGAACGGATGATGTTGCGTACATGCTCACGCTTTTCTGCTGGCCGCTATACACGTACTGCGGTGCGCCTTGCGCCTCCGTTCTATTACGAGACTGCGGCTGCAGACCCGATGCACTGATATGGATCTTGCAGCGAGTACATATCGAACTCGTCTGCTCATGACAGTATGAGCTGATACCTGACATCGCCGTCATTCAAAAAGAGGAAGACATATCGAGATCGAGTCGAGATGCGCCTTGACGGGGCTACATGACAGTAGGTGTACGCGTAAGAGAAGTCGACCAGATGGGGGCTGGACTTATGGCCCGGCAGCGGAATATCGGAGAAAGACAGCAGATCCGTCATGACCGACACCGTACTCGTACACGCGAATCTTCACAACTAAACCCGCAGCTTCACCATGAGCATGTGCTTCATCCCATCTCATCCGATCCTAGCGGGGCGTTGTCCCGACTTTCCGGAATGGCCAGAAGATCAACAGGCTGAAGCCGACGGCGGCCACGGCCATGAACTGGCGGCCCCCGGTGCTGATGAAACTCTTGATCAGGGTGAGACGTTTGATGTCGGCCTGAAAGGCATCGAACAATACCCGGTTTTCCGGGGTGCTGCCGATCATGAAGCGGGTAACCGCCTGCAGCTCCGCCATGCCCTTGTTCCCCATCCAGAAATAGATGGTCGTCATGTCGATCATGCCGATGACGAAGACCAGCAGGCAGCCGATTCCCAGCAAGAGCAGTCGAGGTTTCCAGCCCATGGGAATCGAAGCAAGAATGGTGAGCACGAGGATGGGGTAGATGTTGTAAATGATATACCCGAACTTGAAGCTGAGAATTGCACTCCGACCGGGTTGCCCGTTGATATCGGTAAAATGTTCAAGCTTTTTGATGAGAATATCTGCATCCAGCATCTCGTCCGTTTGCTGCATGGAAACGATGGAGAAGTCCGGATCGAGATGATGCGACAGAAGCCGCAGGGTGGCGGCGAGGCTCCCGGGATACGCGGAGGGAAACAGCGTCACGGCGGTCGAGGTGATGACGAGCGCGAGCAACCCCGGAATCGCCGCCCGCTTCAGCAATCGACGATGGACCGATTCGGGTACGGCTGCGCTGGTAACGACCTGATCCATGACGGCTTACCCCGCGGACGATGCCGACCCTCGCGCCGGGGGGGTCGCGCCCGGCCGGTCAATCCATATCATGAAATACACCCACGCGATGAGGATGATGATCGCCTGCCACACCAGCAGATGGAACAACTCGAAGATGTCGCTTGCATACATGTACAGATAGTAGAGGGACACGATGCGGATGATGTTTAATCCGTAGACAAGGATGCAGCCGAGGACAATGCCCGTCAGTTTGTGGCGAAGCCTCATGGGATAAACGGCCATGACCGAAACGAGCAGGATCATCACCTCGAAGCCTTCGCATCCCTTGCTGATATCCACTTTCCCGTTCATCATCCCGTCATCCATCACAACCTGTTCGGATGGAGTAATGAGGTTGATGACCCATGCCGCGACGCCGCCGTTGATTTTGTTGTTGAGAAGCTCTTCGTGCCGGTCGCGGATCATGATGTAGCCCCGCTGCAAGCCGAGAAACAGCGCAGCGCAAAAAATCAACAACAATAAAAAGCGTTTGCGGCTCATGATGGATCTCCTTCGTGCAGCCAAACCTAAACAGCTCTTCTCTTCCTTATCAATTCACCCCGGGCGGATCACAATGTGATCGGGGAATGATCAGGTTACCCTAAATAGGTATTCGGGTAGATTTCATGCGTGGACGATACCAAACAAAAACGGATCATGCTGGCGCTGGTGTTGTTGATCGCCGCGAGCTGGTTTATCATTTATCGAGGCGTTTCCAATGGATCGGAAGGCCCGCCGAAGGATCTGGTGACCTTCGATCAGCTCATCGGAGAAGCGCTTGGCCGTGCTCTTGTCGATACCCTTGCACCGGGATCGGCCGTGATGCCCGTCTATCTTGACAACGGGAACCAGGTTCCTCATCCCGGCGCCGTGCGTCAGCGCGATGCGGCGGTCAAGCAACTGAGAGCCGGAGGTTTCACCATGCTCGATCCGGTTTTCGTCCTCGCCGAATACGGGGCGGGGGCGGGAAGAACAACGGCTCCCGACCCAGCGGAGGCTGTATCAAGCGCCCCGTCATCCATGCGGATGAATGGGGAATCCCTTCGACAATTGCTGGCGGAGGCGCCGGATCGTTCCGGGGTGTTGATGCTTTCCGGGATTCCCGATTTGACGGCAGAAGAATGGGATCTTCTTGACACCCGTGGTGTGCGGATTGCCGCCTTCGATCCGATGAACATCTGGATGGGGCGGCGGGATGATGATTTGGCCGCCCTGGCCGGGAAACCCGCCTGCGCCGCCCTGATTACCATGAAAACCTATGACCGGTTCCGGGAGGTTGCCGATCCCCGGAACCCCGAACTCGATGCCCGGTATGCCGTATTCCGCTAAATCTCATCGAGGCTTCACCCTCATCGAGCTGCTGGTGGTGATCGCCATCATCAGCATCCTCGCCGCTTTGTTGCTTCCGGTTCTGCAAAGTGTTCGCAGCAGTGCCACCAACGCAGGTTGCATCAGCAATCTCCGGCAGATCCAGATCGCCTCCATGGGATATGCCGCGGACAACCAGGGCTGGCTGCCCCGGCAGCATATCGGGGAGATCGGTTGGTTCAACAACCTGCGATATTGGGGGCATTTTCTTTCCTATGTCGGCGGGAAAAGCTCCGATGGATACGGGACGTCCCTCGCGCCTTACATGGAGGGGCAGGGGACGTACGATGCGGATAAAGAAGCCACGATAACCGGTTCGGGACCGGATGGAACCGGGGCGAGCGGTTGGTATCCACCGTGGACGCTGCCGCGGCAGATTCTGACCTGCCCGGGGGTCCGGGGATGGACCGCGGACTATTTCCCGACCTATGGCATGAATTCAGCTATCGCGTCATGGCAGAACAACAATGACGGCTGGCGGTCGCGAGTAAAGGTAACCTCCATCAAGACTCCCTCTAACATTCTTCTCGCCTCGGACAAAATATCCATCGCCGACGGTGTGCAGGCGGGTTGGGCGGTTGAGGCGTATGATCCGGGTTCCGACAGCGTTAGAATCTTGGGTTCGGATTACAATCAACGACCGGAGCGACACGGGAACCGGTCCAACCTGGTCATGGTCGACGGTCGGGTGGTCAGTCTGAAGTACACCCGTGACGGCGGATTCCTTAATGTGCCCGATGGCTGGAACATGGGTTCGTCTTTTCCTATTTATGACTCAACTCGCAGTCAGAGTAATGTGTTCCCCTGGATCAACAGTCCATACTGAACAACAAATGACCTGGGTGGTTCAGATCCGCATCACTCCGCTTAACCGGTTGCGATGATCCCCTCACAATATTTTGTGAAATGTCTTGATCGTCGATACGATTTCGCGCCCACACGCGAACATCATGACGGAAAGCTGTCCTGGTCGGAGTGGGTTGCCGGTGTTGACGGCCAGTCCCTCCACCTAAGCATCCGGCCGCTTGGTCACCAGGCCTTCCGCTGCATGCTGTATCATGCCGGCAGCAAAGCGCTGGACCTTCATTTCGGCGTGGAATGGCCGGTTGCGTTCACCGACGACAGCTACACCCTGATCCCCGGCATCTTCTACAACGGGAACAACTCGGAACCGGTGAAGGATCCGGTGGTTCGCTGGGGAAGGGAGGAGCTGGAGCCCCTGGGATTCGCCATGCATGCCTCGGCGGCCCCCCTGATCATGCACCGGAGCGCCGATGGGACCACGTTGCTGGCCGAGGGAGAGCCGGTCACCCTGGCCGGATGGTCGGGCTGGCAGGTCGATCGTTCGGCCGGGACCCTTTCCTATTGTGTGCCGGCCATCGAACGAAAACGGATGCGGCACTGGCAATGGGAGGATCATGCCCGTCCCGCCTACCGTTTGCTGCCCCGGGGGACTCTTGGCTTTTCATTCCGAGCGGAGTTCATTTCCACCGCCTCCACGGTTGATCTCGTTCAACGATATGCCGATCGAATGTGGCCGGGGGAAACGGGGGATGTAAACCATGCCATGCTGGCCGAAACCGCGGGCAAGGTGTTCGCCCACATGAAGGCATCTCATTGGGCCGAGGATGAAAATGGCCGCCCGGTTTGCCGGAATGCGGTTTTCCCGGCAGAAGACATGCTGGGACTGCCACTCCCGCCATGGGCCACCCGGTGGAACGTGGCATCCGGTTGGAATGCCGGACCGGGGGTTGCGTTGCCGATGCTGAAAAGCCATGCCGCGGACCGGGCCCGGGCCATCGCCTTCCTCGATATGATGGCCGCCGAAGCTGTCGGTCCCGGCGGGTTGGTGTATCCCCTGTACGACGAAGAAACCGCAACCTGGCGGAAGGATGATCCTTCGAAACCCAACGAGTATTTCTCCGTCCGAATGCCGGGCGAGTTCGCCGATTTTCTTTACCGGGCCTGGCACATGGAGCAAGCATCGGGCATCTCGCATCCGTCATGGCGGGACGCCGCGCGGACGGTCACCGACAGCTTGTGCGGGCTGTGGGAGCGAGAGGGGGATTTCGGGCATCTTGTGGATTACACTTCCCGCCCGCCGCGCATCCTGAGCCGGGGAAGCTGTGCCGGCGCGTTTGCCGTGCGGGCGCTGGCGACGAGAATGGCGGTTGAGGGGATCGACGAGCGGACTCGGGCGGTGTATCTCGCCGCTTCGGAGCACTACTATCATCGCTATATTGCCCGCGGCCATGCCACCGGAGGCCCCCTCGATATCGACCAAGCCGATGACAGTGAAAGCGCCGCCGCCCTCGCGGCCGCCTGGACTCTGGGGCCGGAGTTGCTCGGGTCGGAAGCGTTGCTTCGCTATGCCCGGGCGGCGGCCGATCTTTTCAGCACCTGGGTTTTCAGTTGGTCGGCTCCGTTTCCCCCGGGATCGACCCTCGATGGCCGGGATCCACGGGGCGGGGTGCTGGCCAATGTGCAGAACCGCCACCTCGGCCCCGGCATCTGCACCGACGGGGGAGGATGGCTGAAGGATCTATCGAGACTGACCGGCGATGGGCGGTACGCAACCATGCACCGTCACATCATACATGCCGCCTGCCGGTTCGTCAGCCGATCCGACGGGGACCTGTGGGGGGGGAACCCCGGAGGGTATGAGACATTCGTGCCGTTCAGGAAGGGGCAGGTGACCGAACAAATCAACATGTCCGACTTCTTCCATGACCCGGGCGAAATCTGGCATGTCAGCGCCGCCTGGCCCTCGATGGCCATTCTTCTCGCCGCCATCG
>JAUIHQ010000003.1 GCA_030432155.1 bacterium
TCTCCCGCCCAACCCTCACCCCGCGATCAACGGACCTGCGACCAACTACCTGGTGCCGACCGACAACCCCTACATCGGCATCACCAACTTCTACGGCCAGCCGGTCGATCCGGCCGAGGTTCGCACCGAGTTTTACGCCACCGGACTTCGCAATCCCTACCGCTTCACCTTCGACCCGGTCAACGGGGAGCTGCTTTGCGCCGATGTCGGCCAGGGTTCCTGGGAAGAGGTGAACCTTATCACCAATGGGGGGAATTACGGCTGGGCGCAGCGGGAAGGGTTTGTCGCCTACAGCGGCGGTACCCAGCCCGCATCCCTTTACACATCCCCCCTCCTCGCCTACCCGCACACCTGGAACACCAGTGTCCCGGCGTCGTTTCGCGGCAATTCCATCACCGGAGGACGGGTCTACTACGGCACCAATATGCCCGCGCTGAACGGCCACTACATCTTTGCCGATTATGTATCCGGCAACATCTGGTCGATGACCCATGACGGGGTTACCAACACGCTGTTCCAGCATTTGTTCAATGAGGGCGGTCCCATCACGTTCGGAGCGGATCCGCGAAACGGAGATATTCTCTTCGGCCGCATCAGCTCCCTGACCGTCCGCCGTATCATCCAGTCGACGGAACCGACCAACGCCCTGCCGCCCACCCTCGCCGACACCGGGGTCTTCCAGGACCTGGAAACCCTCGAACCGTCGCGCGGGGTCGTCCCTTATGACCTGAACCTCCCCTTCTGGTCGGACAACGCGATCAAATCCCGCTGGTTCAACGCGCCCGGCACCAATCTTCTCATCACCTTCTCGCCCGATGCGCCCTGGGTCTTCCCCACCGGCATGATCTGGGTGAAGCACTTCGAGCTGGAACTGACCAACGGCGATCCCGCCTCGGCCCGGCGCCTCGAAACCCGATTGCTGGTGAAAAACGGAACCACACCCGGCGGATATGGGGTGACCTACCGCTGGACCGATCCCCCGACCAACGCCGTACTCGTACCCGAGGACGGCATGAACGAGGAAATCCTCATCGATGAAAGCGGCATCATCCGCACCCAGGTCTGGCGGTATCCGTCCCGCGGCGAATGCCTGGTCTGCCATCAGACCGGCGCCGGATTCGGTCTCGGGTTTAACACGCCCCAGCTCAACCGCCCCTATCCGCACGCCGGCCTGACCACGAACCAGCTCACCGCCCTCGCCGATGCGGGCTATCTCGACACCCCGGTGGGCGACCCCTCCGCGCTTCGGCGTCTCGCACATGCCACCAACAGCGCCTACAGCCTCGAATATCGTGTCCGCTCATACCTGCAGGCCAACTGCGCACAATGCCACCGCCCCGGCGGATCCGGCATCGGCGCCATGGATGCCCGGATCTATCCTTCACTGCCCGAGGCCGGCCTGATCGATGCCGCGGTGAATGACGACTTCGGGAATCCGGCCTACCGGATCATCGTCCGTGGAGCTCCGACCAATTCCATGCTGCTTCACCGGATCAGCTTCCGCGGACCGGGCCAAATGCCGCCGCTGGCCAGCAACCTGATCGACACCCAGAATGTCGCGCTGGTCACGGCATGGATTCAATCCATTGCCGGCGACCTCACGTTTGAAGAGTGGCAGGTGCTTCATTTCGGCAGCAGCGGCCATCCCGATGCGGCGGCCCATGCCGATCCCGATGAAGACGGCAATGACAATTCCACCGAATACCTGACCGGCACCCAGCCTACCAACAGCATGGACCGGTGGACCTTCGGTATCGGAACCGGGGCCGAGCCTCCGGCCGTCCGGTTTGAGCGAACCGCGAATACCGGGTTCGAAGTGGAGACGACGGAATCGCTGACCGATCCGCAGTGGCAGCGGGTGGATGATCCGGCCAACGCACCGATATTCAGCGCATCCGACGAGATGGTCACCCTTCCGGTCACCGCGGGAACCAACAACGTAGAAGCCGGCCACTACCGGGCCCGGATCTACGACCCCTGACGGATCATCCGGCGGAGAGGATCAGCGGGGGAACCAGCCAACCGCCGGCCAGCCACGCCAGCGCCAGGATGGCGGCCACAAAAAGGAAGCCGACGCCGCTTTCGTCACCATGATCATGGTGGTGATGCATTTCGTTTCCGCCAAGCCGCGTCCAGAGCAAGAAGCCGGCGGTCACGATCAGAAACAAGGCATTCAACACGAGCGTGAGATCCAGGGCGAAAAATGTGCGTTCCGTCATGCTGCGAACATGATCCGTATCCGGCAGAAGACCGGCGGCGGCAAATCCGTAATGCATCGCCACCGCGGTCACGACCAGGGAAACCAGCATCACGGCGAGGATGTAGAGAGCCATTTTCCAGCCGTAGTACGAGGCATGAATTCTCAGCACCGGAAACACCACGAGATCGCTGAAGATGAAGGCCATCACCCCGGCAAAGCTGACCCCGTTGCCGAACAGCACCGCAGCCAGCGGAATGTTGCCCATGGAACCGATAAACGTGAAGAACGCTGCTACCGGTCCAACGACGGCCTGAACCACGACATGCCAGAAGGAAAGCGGACCCTCTCCCGAACCGACAAACAGGGCCCTGAAAAACGAGGGGGGAATAAACGTTGCAATGATCCCGGCCACCGTAAACCCGACGGTCACGTCCTTCCAGACCATGCCCCATTCCATCCCATAGGTTCGGGCCACCCGCAGCCACCCCGTCCGGCTTCGGATCAACGTCCGCCAATCCGGCTCGTCATCATCCCCGTGACCATGCTCCTTTCGACGTGCATGCTCCCTTGCCTTCCTGATCAGGCCTTCCGGCTTTCGAAGGCGGACGAGGAGCCACATGCAAAGAATGAGGAGCAAGCCCCCCGCATATTCCCCGACGACGAACTGCCAGGAAAGGAAGACCGCGATGACGATACCGAGCTCAACCACGAGATTGGTTGACGCGAGGAGAAAAGCCAGGGAGGGAATCAGGCCGGCCCCCTTGGTGAACAGCGACCGGGTGGTGGACAGGGCGGCAAACGAACAGGAGCTCGAAAGAAATCCGAAAAAGGCAGCCAGCCCCACACTGCCCGCACCCGCCCGGCCCATTGCCTTTTTCATTCGAGAACGGGTCACAAACACCTGAATCATGCTGCTGATCAGATATCCGAGGGCAAACGCCCAGAAGGCGGTCCAGAAAAGTCCCACGGATGTTGCCGCAGAAGACTGCCAGCGCTCGAGGAAGCCATCCATCACACAGGCAAGACTACCAAAAGACGGCAAGCAATCAACCGGCGATCCAACCGGGCTCAATTGGATTGTCACTCCGGCCGGAATGATGAATAGTCCATATCCATACACCGGCAGACGCCGCATACAGACACAAGCAACAAGTGAATGAGGAACGCACGTATGGCATCGAAGCAACACCGTTGGACCGTTATTCTTTTCCTGATCATCTCGTCATCATCGGCGTGGGCGACTGATTTCTTTGCCGGCATGCGGGTGTCTTCGCCCCTGGTCCTGAGCGGATCCGTGGGGATCCGGGGCGGCTCGTACGGGGACGGGCTTTACCAGCCATCGGTGGAACTGGAGGCGGGCATCGGCGGCGGCCGGATCCTGGCCGGGCTCGACAATCTGGGCGACGGTTTCGGCGCGGGCGTCAAGGCGGTCTACATGCGCACATGGGGGGAGCCCATCGACGTCGATGAAGACCAGCAATATATCGGGGCGCTTCTGCTGCTGGGCTACGACCGCTTCACCGCGGAGCTGGGGGGATACCGGCTGGTGGAGGGCGATGAAGACGACGAATGGCTGAGCACCTTCGGCATCGGGTTCCGGCTGTAACCTTACTTCTTGGATTTCCCGGCGCTCTTGCCCGCGGCTTTTTTCGCGGGCAGCTTGCCGGAGGGTTTGGCCGGCGCTTTTTTCGCCGCTGATTTCTTGCGGGGTTTGGGGGCCGGCTCCGGTTCCTCTCCCTCCTCATCAGGGGCACGATACTCTTCCTCGCGCTCTTCAGGGGGAAGGTCGTCGGGATTTTCGGGGTCGTATTCTCCGAGCTCTTCTTCCTCGGGTTCTTCGTCGTCGTCAACCAGGTCCTCGGGGGGAATTTCCCCGTCTTCCTCGATCAATCGTTCGACTTCCTCGTCGTCCTCAAGAAGCTCGTCGAGATTCTCCACATCCTCAAAGTCGGGACAGACTTCGCACTCTTCGTATTCTTCGTCCCCGTAATAGCCGGTATCTTCATCCGGGTCGTAACTTGGATTCCGCACCATCTCGATGCCTCCGTCTCCGTTGCGGGTTGCACTCCAGCCCGTTCATCGGCGCTTCCCATCCGCACCAGCAGGCTGTTGTCATGTTCTAGTGAAGCTGTTGCTCACCGCAATAAAAAATCACACCGTGCAGACGTTTTTTTCAAGGCCTTTCTCCGGGGCCTCGACCCGGAGATATCGCGGGGAGCTTGACCGGAAAAGGGGCGGGCTCGGAAAGGCACGTCTTCCGAGTATGTCCCGTCCTACGTATCCTCGCCCAGCTCGACGTTCCAGTATGCGAAGTCGAGGAAGTGGCTCCAGGTGTGATGGGGCTTCTTGGTGAACTGAATCTCCATGAACGGGCGCCATCGCGGCTTCTTGGGCTTCCGCACAAGATGCATGTTCGCCTCTTCGGGCGTGCGGTTGGCTTTCCGGGCATTGCAGGGGATGCAGGAGCAGACCACATTCGTCCACGTGGTCAGGCCCCCGCGCTGGCGGGGGACGACGTGATCGATGTTGAGGTCGCTGCGGTCGAATTTGCGGTTGCAGTACTGGCAGGTGTTCTTGTCGCGTGCGAACACGTTCTGCCGGGTGAACTTCACATCCTTGTTCGGCATCCGGTCGAAGAACATCAACAGGATGATACGGGGAACCCGGATCCGGATGGAAACGGTATGGACAACATCCTCCGGATCGATCCGGTCCTGGGGCACGTCGCACCACTCGGCGAAGGAATAGGTATTGAACCCGGTATCCTCGTGACACACGACCTGGGCATGCCCGGTATAGAGAAGGGCAAAGGCCCGGTCGACCGTGCAGACGTTCACCGCCTGCCAGAGCCGGTTCAGCACAAGAACATGTTGGTCCAGCGACATTGCAGTCTCTCCCCGCCGCCCGCTCCGCCGGACAGCGGCATCGTCAAAAGGTATCGGAAGCTATCCGATCCGTGAATACGTTGTCAACGTTGTGCGCGTTTGGTTTATGTAAGATGACCGCGATCCGGCCGCGTGACATTCTGTCCCACATCGGGTACAGTGGAGCGAGATGAAGTCCGCCTTTCTGGAAAAACTGATCGAACGCCTGGACAAGCTCGATGCCGGCAGCCTGCAGTCTCACTTCCTTCATCTCGCAGCGGAGAAGGGGCTGCTGGAGACGATCTTTCATGCCATCCAGGAGGGCATCATCGTCCTCGATGAGCACGGCCGCATTTCCTTCGCCAACCGCGCGGCGGAGAAGCTTCTCGGGTTCGAGGCGGAGAAGGTCGAAGGCCAGTCGATCAGCCGGTACCTGCGGGAGGTGGACTGGGACCTGATCATGGACCTCGACGAGGGCGAGTGGTCACGGCTGGTCAGCCGTGAAATCGAAATCACCTACCCGATCCACCGGTACCTTGATTTTTACATCGTGCCGATCGCCCCGGAAACAGAAGCGGAAAGGGGGGCGGTGGTGATCCTTCGCGATGTGACCCGTGAACGGCTGAACGAAAGCCGCACCATCGAATCGGAACGGCTCAACGCCATCACCCTGCTGGCCGCCGGGGTCGCGCACGAGATCGGGAATCCCCTCAACTCCCTGACCATTCATCTTCAGCTTCTCGAACGCGAAATCCGCGATCCGTCGCCGGACCCGGAGGAGTCGCTGTCCGAGCTGCTCGGCGTGGCCCAGCGGGAGGTGGAGCGGCTCGACCGGATCATCACCCAGTTTCTCAAGGCGCTCCGCCCCACCCAGCCCGGCTTCGAAAAGGCCGCCGTTCCGGAGATTGTCGAGGACACCCTCCAGTTTCTCCGTCACGAGCTCGAAGACCGGGATATTATCGTCGAGACCGATGTGGAAGACGACCTGCCCCTCGCGCTGGTGGATCGGAACCAGATCAAGCAGGCCTGTTTCAACATCATTCGCAACGCGATGCAGGTCATGACCCACGGCGGGCTGCTGAAGATCATGATCGGACGAAACGACCGGTTTGTCTTCCTTTCGTTCAAGGACTCCGGACCCGGCATCCCGCCCGACGACCTCGGAAGTATTTTCGAACCGTACTACACGACCAAGTCCGAGGGCTCGGGACTGGGGCTGATGATTGTCCAACGGATCATCCGCGATCACGGCGGCGAAATCGAAGTGCATAGCGAGCCGGGCCACGGCACGACCTTCACGCTCTTCCTGCCGAGGGATCAGCGTCGCATCCGCATGCTCGCCGAAGGCGGCGGCGGTTCCGTCGCGAACGGAAAGGCGGAAGCATGAAACACAAGCCCCGCATCCTGATTGTCGACGACGAAAAAAATGCGCGGGAGGGACTCGCCCGGGCGCTCAAGCGCCACTACGACGTGTCCCTCGCCGACAGCGGCAAAGCGGCGCTGGACCTGCTGGCCGAGTCGCCATTCGACCTCATGCTCAGCGATGTACGGATGCCCGGCATCGACGGCCTGACCCTTCTGCAGCGGGTTTTGGCCATTCCCCGGCACCCGGTCTGCATCATGCTCACCGCCTACGGGTCCATCGAGATGGCGGTCGAGGCGATGAAACGCGGGGCGTACGATTTCCTGACCAAGCCGATCAACCTGGACCGCCTGGACATCCTCGTCAAGCGGGCCCTCGAATCACGCACCATGGAGCAGGAAAATCGGCGCCTGCACGAGCAACTCGACGCCCGGTACGGCCTTGAGAATATCATCGGCCAGTCGGCGGGCATGCAGGAGGTGTTCGACACCATCCGCCAGGTCGCGGATTCGCGGGCCACCGTCCTCGTGCAGGGCGAAAGCGGAACCGGCAAGGAGCTGGTGGCGCACGCCATTCACCGCCTCAGCTCCCGCTCGCGCGGTCCGTTCATCCCCGTCCACTGCGCAGCCCTCACCTCGACCCTCCTTGAAAGTGAACTGTTCGGCCATGAGCGGGGGGCGTTCACCGGGGCCTCGGAACAGCGGCAGGGCCGGTTCGAGCTGGCCGACGGGGGTACCTTGTTCCTCGATGAAATCGGAGAAATCGACGCCAACACCCAGGTCAAGATTCTGCGGGTGCTGGAAGAACGCCGCTTCGAGCGGGTCGGCGGCCGGGCCACCATCGATGTCGATACCCGGCTGATCGCGGCGACCAACCGCGACCTCCGGGCCATGGTGGACGAGGGCGAATTCCGGGAAGACCTGTTCTACCGGTTGTATGTGGTGGTCATCACCATCCCGCCGCTGCGGGACCGGCGGGAGGATATCCCCCTGCTGGCCCATCACTTCATCCGTCAGTATGCCGAGGACAACCGGCGCGAAATCGAGGACATCACCCCCGACGCGATGGCCGCACTGACCGAATACGACTGGCCCGGGAACGTCCGGGAACTGCGAAACGCCATGGAGCGCATGGTGGTGCTGGCCCGAGGCGGCAAACTGACCCTTCGCGATATCCCGCCGGACATCCGGGGCGAGTCCGGCCGGCGCCCGACCGGCCATGGACAAGAGGACATTTCCAAGGCACACTCCATGGAGGACGCCGAACGCAGCATGATCATCCGCGCCCTTCGGGAGAACAACAACAACCGGACCAAGGCGGCGAAACAGCTCGGCATCAGTCGCCGGACCCTGCACCGGAAACTGAACGAATACGGCTTGCGGGCGGACGAACAGACAGGAAACGGCAACGAGAGGAGAACCTAATCATGCAACCACGCTCCATCGAATCGCGTATTCAGGATCTCGTCTACAACGTCGATGTCGGCATCGGTCTCAAGCTGACCAAGGCGGGGATGTTCCTCCTGTTCATCTTTTTCATCATGACGATTTATACCGCCACCCAGTTCTTCGGCCTGAGGGACGCGGAGGCCATGGACTATGCGCAACTGGGCCGCAACATTGCCCAGACCGGCTCGTTCGAGACCAAGGTCATCCGTCCCGCAGCCATCTGGTTCCTCAGCGAAAAGCGCGGTGAAGAAGCCGTCAACCTGCTTCAGCACCCCGACCTCTTTCACCCGCCCCTGTATCCGCTGCTCCTTGCCGGGGGGTTCAAGGTTTTCGGATCGTCGTTTCCATCCGATGAAATCTTCAAGGCCATCCCTCCGGAGCAGTGGGTCATCACCCCGCTGAATCATACCTGTACGCTGGTCACCGCGTTTCTTCTGTTCCTGGCCGCCCGGCGTTTCTTTGATCCGCGAATCGCCATTTTCGCGGTGTCGGTGTTTGCGCTGAGCGACATCGTCTGGAACACCAGCATTTCCGGACTCAACCTGTCGCTGCTGATGATGCTGGCCACGTTCGCGTTCTATTTTCTCCTGTCCGCCCATGAACGGCTGCAGGAAGACATGCCGCTCAAGACATGGCTGATCCCGGTGGCCCTGTCCGGCCTGTTTTGCGGACTGGCCGTCCTTACCCGTTACGCCGGCGTCGTGGTGTTCCTGGCCGGGCTCATCTATCTTCTGAGCGCTGTCCGCACCCGGCCCGCGCTGGCCGCCGGGGTGTTCGGGGGTGTGTTTCTTCTCGTCATCAGTCCATGGCTGGTGAGGAACATGATTGTCGCCGGCAATCCCTTTGCCATGGCGCTGTATGCCGCGTTCAATCCCGCCTCATCCGACATGCCATTTGCCTACGAGCAGATGTTGCATCCGGACGCAATCACCTCCCCGATGCGGGATCTCCAGATCAAGTTTCTCGTGAACCTGAAGTCGATTTTCGAACAGGACCTGTTCCTGGCGGGCGGCGGGCTGTTGACGTCCCTGTTTCTCGTGACCTATTTCTTCTCCTTTGTGCGCGACCATATCCGCCAGTTCCGGTGGGCGCTGCTGGCGGGGATCGGCGCACTGGTACTGCTCGCATCGGCATTCGGGGCCACCACGTCCCGGGCCCTGATGATCTTCATGCCCTTTATCATCCTCTACGGCCTGACGTTTTATTTCATCCTGCTCGACCGGTTGCAGATCACGATCCCCCTGGTGCGGGCCGGTATTCACGCCGCGGTGATCGCGGCCTGCGCCCTTCCGCTGGTTATGACCATCCTTCCCCCCCGGGCCGCCCTGCCCTATCCGCCGTACAACCCGGCGATGATTTCCCATGTGACGAGGATGCTGGAGCAGGACGAATTGATCTGTTCGGATATTCCGTGGGCCACGGCCTGGTATGGCGATCAACCCTCGCTGCTGTTGCCGAACCAGATCGACGACTTTTATTCCATCAACGATTTGAGGAAACGGATCAGCGGCCTGTATTTCACGACCGTGACCCGGGATCTGCCGTTTGTGCGGTCGTTGATGACAGGCCCCTACAGCTCGTGGTACCCGATCTTCCGGGAACGGATCCCCGCGGATTTTCCGCTGAAGGAAGCGTTCTTCCTCCATCAGAAGGATCAGTTGTTCCTTACGGACCGTCCGAGATGGCTGGAGCAGCGTTGATCGGCCTCGGCTTCTGCATCTTCTTCTGACGCTCCAGCTCGCGGATACGGGCGTCGGATGTTTCGAGACGGTCGCGAAATGCCTGCAGTTCATCATGCAGCATGTTGACCTGGGCGTCGCGGTTTTCGACTTTGCGGTAGGCCGCCAGCAATTCCTGCTCGCGAGCCTCAAGCTCTTTCTCCATGTCTTTCTGGACCTGGAGAAGGCGGTTCAGCTCGTCATTCAACTCCGATTCGCGGCCGGTGCCCTCTTCCAGGCCCGCCACCGTTTCGGACAGGGCGTCGGCATGGCGCTTCCAGTACGCAGCATTCTCCTGAGCCTTGGCCAGCTCGACTTTCATTTCCGCGGTGCGGGCTTCCAGTCCGCGCTTTGCCTCTTTCAAATCCGAGGCGAGTTTACGGTTATCCAGCTCCGCCTGCTCAAACCTGGCCCGCCACGACGCAACCGCCTTGTCGTCGGTTTGCGCGGATTCCACCGCCTTCGACAGTTCCTTCTCCATGGCATCGATCTCTCCGGAAAGCTCGCTGACCCGGCCGACCGCATCGTCCAGCAATCCGGCCTGGGCCACGACCTCGTCCTGCAACTGTTCGAGGGCGCCGGTCAGTTGCGCCTTTTCTTCCGTCAGGGTTTCAATGTCCGCCTTGAGCCGTTTCTCCATGGCGAGGAAATCCTCGATGGTCGCCTCCCGTTCCGCGAGGCCGGCCTTGAGTTCATCCATCTCCTCGTTCAGGGCGGCGAGGCGCGCCTGTTCGGCAGCCGCCGCCGCGGTCTGCTCGGCAGCGCGGGCGGTCGCCTGTTCGGCGAGTGTCACTGCGGCATCCATTTCCTTTTTCTGTTCCTCCACCACCGTCTGCAGCGAGGTCAGGGAGCGGGACAGGGAAGCATTGTTGCGCCTCAACTCTTCGAGGTCGCCTTTCATTCGAGCCTCGGTCTGTCGATAGGTCTCGATGGTGCTGTCCCGTTCCGCGAGAGCGGCGCGGGCCTCGGCGAGTTCTTTTTTGACTGCGGCGAATTCCTCCGGGTCGGCGGTTTCGGTCTCCGCGATAAAGGTCTCCAGCGACTCAATCTCCAGATCAAGCATCCGGTTGCGTTCCGCCAGCTCCACCCGGTTGGAGGCAACCTCGGATAGTTCGGTCCGGGCTTCCTCAAGGCGCATCATGGCGTTGGCCAGCGCGTTGGTCACCGCCTGTAGCTCCTGCTCCAGCTCCCGGCCGCGGGTCCGGGCATCTTCGATTTCAGAGGTCATCTCCACCGCTTCCGCGGCGGTTACCTCGCGCACGCGATTGATTTCCTGCTGGAGGCGGGCCACCACGCCGGTCAGCGCCTGAAAGGGTTCGAGCTCCTCCACCTTCGCCTGAAGCCGGTCCCGTTCGGTCGCAAGCGCGGCAAGGCCGGCCTCGTATCCGTACCGGACGTCGGGGGCGCGGGCCGGCGCGGCCTCCGCGGTTTCCGGCGGCACAACATCATCCGCCGGAGCCTCGGTCACCGGTTCCGATTCCTCCGGCTCCGATTCGGGCGACGGTTCGGCTGTCTGCACGGTTCCGCCCAGAGATTCGATCTGGTTGATGCAGTAGGAAATCCGGTACTCTACAATTTCGGGATTCCAGGCGGGATACCGGCGGGCTACCTCGCGATACAGGTCAAGCGCCTCCTGGAACAGGGTGACCGCTTCGCCTCCCCGTCCGGCCCGGGCCGCCTGCTCCGCCTTGACCACCGCGACGTAGGCGTCCACCTGCTCCGAAGGTGTCTGGGCCGCGGCGGGCAGCAGCGTAAACAGTCCGACGGCGGCAACCGCAATCGAATATCGCAGGAAGCAGCGGATCATGGCGCGTTCAGGACCGCTTCGAGTTCCGAATCCGCTTCACTGCCGAGGCGCAATGCCTTCTGATACACCTCGCGGGCCCGGTCCAGATCCGGGGATTTGGCCCCGGCCAGCACGACGGCAAGATTGTAGTGATAATCGGGGGCGTTGGGACTCAACTCCACCGCCTTTTCAAGTTCACGGATGGCCGAACGCTCCTTGCCCCGGTCATGCAACACAATGCCATAATAGTTGTGGTACTGGGCGTTGCCGGGATCCCCCTTCACCGCGCGGGAAAGGGACCGTTCAGCATCGCGCAGGTTGCCGTCATTCCACTCCAGCAATCCGTGCAGGGCCAGTCCCTGGGGAATACTGTCGTCTTCTTCCAGGGCCGCTTCCACCAGGGCTCGGGCGGGCCCGAATTCTCCCTTGGCGAACAGGCAGGCGGCGATGCCGAGGCGCGCGGAGAGGAGGCCCGGCGCGAGGTTCGCCGCGGTCCGGAACGCTTTTTCCGCCCCGCCGGTATCCCCGGCCGCCAGCAGGCGGTTGCCGGTAGCGACGAGGCTGATGGCCTGGCTGCTGGTTTCCTCATTGCCTCCGGCGGGTTTTTTGGCCGGGCGAGCCTGCTCGGTCTCGGTGGCGGCGGGCGCGGCGCCGGCGAGAGCGTAAATCGAAGCGGTGATGCCGGCGGCTTCCTCATCCAGACGGTCGATATCCTTCTGAATCTTTTCTTTCTCCTGGATGATGTCGTCGGAGGCGTACTTGATATCCCGGATGCGGGTACCCGCGTCATACAATTCGCGACGCAGGTCGGTGAGTTTGTCCTCCATCTCCCGGATTTGATCCTGCAGCTTCTCCCGGCCTTTTCCGAGCCGCTCCAAATCCTTCTCCAACCGGTCGATTTCCTTGCGCCCCACGGCATCCTGGGACGCGGGCATTGTCACGATGTCCTCGCCGTTCGGGGCGGTGGAGGCACATCCGGTGATGCCCAGTATAAAGATAAGGGACAGCATCAGGCTGATCAGGTGTCGTATCATCGTCATTCTCCCTTTCAGGACTGCCGCGGGACGTGTTTGCCCCTGCACGCAATCGCATCCGGTATAGCGGGAGAACCGGGGGATTGCAAGCGTACGGGGACTTGCCAAAGCGGCCCAAGGCTGTAGGTTGCGGCATAGATGAACCTGCTTCACGACCCGATACCCGTCCTGACCCGCCGCATTGCGGTACCGGCGAGCATCGGCTTTCTGTTCAACACCCTGTTCAATGTTGTCGATACCTGGTACGCGGGCAAGGTCTCGACCGACGCCCTCGCCGCACTGGGCCTTTCGTTTCCCGCGTTCTTCCTCGTGATCGCGGTCAGCACCGGCCTGTCCACCGGCGTGTCGGCCCTGATGGCGAACGCGCATGGCGAGGGGCGGGCGGGCCAGGCTCACCGGTACGGAGCTCAGGCCATTGCGTTCGGCGTCTTCACGTCGTGGGTGATCGGGGCCGTCGGCATCTTCGGGTCCCGCCCGTTCTTTGCGTGGATGGGGGCGGAAGGCGCGCCGCTGGAACTGGCGACGGTCTACATGCAGATCATCTTCGCCGGCTCAATCTTCTTCATTCTGAATCATGTGCTGAATGCTTCGCTGCTGGCGATGGGCGACACCACCACCTACCGGAATGTGCTGATCCTTGGCGTGCTGCTGAATCTCGTATTCGATCCCTGGTTCATCTTCGGCGGCTACGGGCTGCCCGCGATGGGATTCGCCGGCATCGGCTACTCAACCGTCCTGATCCAGGCGGTCAGCCTGTTGTATATGATCCACAAGGTCCGGGCCGGGGGGAGCATGCGGGGCGCCAAACCCGCGGACTTCCGTCCCGCGTGGCGGGATCTCGTGGATATCCAGCGGCAGAGCCTCCCTGCCACCGCAAACATGCTGACCGTCGGGATCGGCATTCTCGTCCTCACCTATTTCGTGAACCGGTTCGGCCCGAAAGCGGTGGCGGCCTACGGCATCGCCACCCGCATCGAGCAGATCATCCTCCTCCCCGGGATCGGCCTCAATTTTTCCGTCCTGACCCTGGTCGGACAGAACAACGGCGCCCGGAAATACCGGCGGGTCCGGGAAGCGGTGTGGACCGCGTTGAAGGACGGGGCCTGGCTGATGACCGCGGGGGCGATTCTGATCCTGCTCTTCGCCCGGCAGGCCATGGGCTGGTTCACCAACGACCCCGACGTCATCCGCATCGGCGCCGAGTACCTGCGGATCGCCGCGTTCGTACTCTATGCATACATCCTGCTCTTCGTTCTCACCTCGGCGCTCCAGGGGTTGAAGCGCCCGATGTATGCCATCTGGATGGGACTCTACCGGCAACTGCTTGCCCCGGTGCTGCTGATCCTGCTGTTCGAGCATTACACCTCGCTCGGGTTGTACGGCATCTGGTGGACGGTGCTCATCACCACCTGGTCGGCCGGCCTGTTCACGGTATGGTATGTTCGCCGCCGTCTTCCCTCGGATGAAACTTTCTCCGCCGATTCGTTTGCAAATCATGCCCGTTGATTTAGATTCGAAAAAACAAGGTGACCAACATGATAGATAAATCTTTCCCCCCATTCAGCCTCTCCCGACTCCTCAGCACCGTATTCTCGCCGGTGAAGGGCGAAACCATCGGCGTCATGATCGACCTGCCGGAACCGGAGAAGGCGGAACACCTCCGCTTCCTCGCCAATCCTGCCTTCACGATTCAGAAGATCGCCCATGATGTCTTCTGGGAAGGCCTGAAAGACGGGGTCGCTGAAGAGCTCGGGCTCAAGCTCGGGGGTTTTTATGCCTACCGGATCACCGGCGGCAGCAATCTCGACCTGCCGGACGAGGCGTGGACACCGAATGACGGAAAGGTATCGCTGGAAAAGGACGTGTACCCCAACCACGACATTCTTCTCTGCATTTCCACGTATTCGGCGACCGCACCCCTGACCGCTCACGCCAAAAAGATCGGCTTCCGCGGGGCCACGCTGCACGGCGTGAACAACATCATTCTCAACTCGGGACTGGCGGTGAATTACAACGAGGTCAGCATCGAGGCGGAAAAGCTGCGCGGGGCCCTGACCGGGGCGGATGCGTTCGAGATCGATTTCGAATGCCTCGGCAAAACCTACACCCTCCGGCTGGAATGCGGCCGGCAGGAGGCACAGAAGAGTCACGGCCTGTGCCCGCCGGGCAAGCCCGACATCGCCAACCTGCCCGCCGGCGAAGTGTACTTTGTCCCGACCTCGGCATCCGGCTTATTCCCGATGCACTATGAAGAGGATCGCGATACCGTCGGACTGCAGCATGTCGAGGACGGATACGTGGTGAAGGCGGAACTGCTGAAGGGCAACCAGGAGCTCATCAACCGCCACAACGAAAAACTCAAGAACGACAAACCCACCGGCATCATCGGCGAGCTCGGATTCGGCACCCAGGAACTACCGGTATCCGGCCACGATATTCAGGATGAGAAAATCCGCGGGACGGTTCATGTCGCCACCGGGCGATCCGACCACCTCGGGGGGCATGTGGATTCATCGAGCTTCAAGGACAAGTCTCACGCCACCCATGACGACATCCTGTTCGCCCCCTTCAAGACCCCGGAGGTCCACGTGCCCCAGGTCCGGATGTACAAGGATGGCGAGGTGATACCGGTGCACGAAAACTTCGCCATCACCGACTACCTGAAAAAAGCCCTCGCCGGCGCCTCACCGGTCACCGCGTCCTGATCGGGCGGATGATGAGCGAGGCGTTCTACGAAACCGGAGAGGCCGTCGGACAGTACCTGTTTTTCCACTACGGAAAAATCACGGACTATATGCCCTACCCCCAGGGTCCGGTCGAAGCCTTCGGGTTTCCGGTCCGTGTCGTCACCGGGATGGTGGATTCATCCACCCTCCCCCCATCTCCCCGCGCACTCGATCTCGGCTGCGCGGTCGGCCGCACCAGTTTCGAGCTGGCGAGGTTCTGCGGGGAGGTTGTCGGCATCGATGCCTCGGCCCGCTTCATCGAAGCTGCACAGGCCATGCAACGCGAGGGGCGGCTGGAGCATGATGTCCTGATCGAAGGAGCCCGGCGGATGCAGGTGACCGCGGAAGCGCCGGTCGATGTCGACCGGACCCGGGTCGATTTCCGGGTCGGCGACGCCCAGGCCCTACCCGACGATCTCGGCGCCTTCGATCTTGTGGTTGCAGCCAACCTGATCGACCGCCTCCCCGACCCCGCAGCCTGCCTCGCCCGCATGGAGAGCCTGGTGAAACCCGGCGGGCGGCTGGTCATCACCTCGCCATACACCTGGCTGATCGACTACACGCCGAAACAGAACTGGCTGTATTCACCGGACGGCGACACCCCCACCCGCGACATCATCGCCCGGGCACTCGGTCCGGCATTCACGCTCGAACATCACACCGACCTCCCCTTCCTCATCCGCGAACATGCCCGCAAGTATCAATGGAGTGTGGCCGAAGGTACGAGATGGATGCGGGGAGTATAGATGGCGGGACATCTTGAATCATGAGGTGGCGATAAAGGTGCGTCACCCCCATTGGCGAAGCTCGGTAATCGCCTGGAATTCCTGCGGATTGGTGTGATTCGCGGGCCTTTTCCTTCCTTCCACAAGGGCAACCGGGAGGTTGCCCCTCCGGGAAAATCCCTCCCTCGGATGGGGGGCGTTCGGTCCATACAACGGGCACCTTACCCGACGAGGCGCGAAGCGCACCGGCCTTTCATCCTTCATACTTCATACTTCCGCTTTCGCGAAGATCCGTGTGATTCGTGGGCCTTTTCCTTCCTTCCACGAGGGCAAGCGGGAGCTTGCCCCTCCGGTGGTGAGGAGACGTCATTACCATTGGTCCGGGTCGCCGAATCCCTCTTCAATGGGAAGAACCGGCTCGCCGTTCATGTTCCACATCACGACGTTGAACTGGTCCTCGAGAAACAGGGGCTTCACCGCTTCCCCGGCGATCTGGTTCAGATACTCCTTCATGGATGCAACTTTTTCAGGATGAGCATCGGCGAGGTTCGTTTCTTCCGATGGATCCGCGGATAGATCATACAACTGTACGGATGCCGGCAGAAGCACCTGCCAGATCAGCTTCCAATCCCCCTGCCGCAACGCGGCGCGGAACGGCTCGATGTTGTACAGGATCTCGTTGCGGGGCGACGGCTCGCCCGCGGCGATGGTATCCCAGACATTGAGCCCGTCGAGGGGTTTGCACTTGTCGGTCGAGGCTCCGGCGAGGGCGGCGAGCGTCGGATAAAAATCGACCACATGCAGCAGACCGTCCACTTCCTGCGCCTCGATGCGTCCCGGCCAGTTGGCGAACGCGCAGACCCTGGTTCCGCCCTCGTGAAGCGACGCCTTGCCGTCGCGATACGGACCGTTGTCACAGGGGATCGTTACCTTCGACATGTCGGCCATGACGCCGGCAAACATGGGGTTCTTCGTTCCGCCATTGTCGCTATGGAACAGAATCAGCGTGTTCTCGCGCATCCCCTTCTTCTCGAGGGCGGCCACGATCCGACCCACCTGGTCGTCGAGGCAGCTCACCATACCTGCATAGATCCGCCGGGTCGGATCGGCTATGTCGGGGAAGCGGTCAATATACTCCTGCGGCGCCTGGTACGGTGTGTGGGGCGCGTTAAAGGCAAGATAGAGATAAAGAGGTGTCGCGGGATCATGATTCTCAATCAACCGGACGGCATCGTCGCCGAACAGCTCGGTCGTGTAGCCTTCCTCTTCGAGCGGTTCATTGTTGCGGTACCAGTCGAGAACGCCGTGTTCCATGTGGGTAAAGTAATCGAGCTCCCCGATCATCGCCCCGTACTGGTAATCAAACCCGCGCTGGCGGGGCCAGTACTTGCGGTCCGCATGGCCGAGATGCCACTTGCCGATGATTGCGGTCTTGTACCCGGCCTCGCCGAGGCACTGGGGCATCAGCCATTCCTCGGTATCCAGTCCGTACGATGAAACCGAGGGGATCACCGCGGTCTGCAGGCCGTACCGGAAGGGATAGCGCCCGGTCATCAGCGCCGCCCGGGTCGGGGTGCACATCGGCTGAACATAGAACTGTGTCAGCTTCGCCCCCTCCGCGGCCAGCCGGTCCAGGTTCGGCGTCTTGAAGTCGGTACAGCCGTTGAAACCGACATCCTTCCACCCAAGATCGTCGGCGACGATGTGGATGATATGCGGTTTCTCCCCGGCATGGACGAGGGGGCCGACCAGCGAAACAGCGACAAGAACCAACCAACGAATGCTTCTCATACCCAAACCACCTTTCGAATCAACGGCCATCTGTATAACGGGAACAAGGCGAAGAACATATGTGGCATTTCGGCAAAGTTCAAGCTGATCGGAATACGGGCGGGTTGCCCTTAATCAGCTTTTCGTGTATGGTTTCATGCATGGCAACAAAAACCATATCGCTTGAACTCGATGCCTATGAGTTGTTGAAATCGGCCAAGCGGCCCGGGGAGTCCTTCTCCCAGGTCGTCCGTCGGGCCTCATTCGGCCCATCGGATGCCTCCGGCAAATCCATTCTCGAGGTTCTCCGCGAGCGCCGACCTTCCTATGGCGACACCAGCGCTGTGGCCTATCACGAGAAGCATCCGGAGAGGGACCGTCCCGCCAGCCCATCAGCCTGGGGAGAGCACCCGTCACCTTGAAGTTGCTGGATACATCTTTCCTGATCGACCTGCACCGGGAGTGGGCCAAAACCGGGATGGGTCCGGCCATGAGGTTTCTCCATTCGAACGATACCGAGCAGATGGGCGTGTCGACCATTAGCCGATTGGAATTTCTGGAAGGCTTCACCCGGACCGGAGAAGGCGAACTCTTCCTCGCCCCCTTCATCTCGCTGGATGTCACCCATCAAACGGCACGAATCGGAAGCCGAATTCGCCAAGGTCTGCGGAAGGACGGTATGATGATCGGAGACTTCGACATCCTGATCGCCGCAACCGCGCTGGAGCACGGCATTGTATTGGTCACAGGCGATACCGGCCATTACCATCGGATCCGGGATCTGGAACTGGAAGCGTACCGGGAACTCGAAGCCTGACGCTCTCATACCAATTACAAATACGCATCGGTATACATGCGCCAGACGCTTGGTTTCAGGTTTCAGTGTTCAGGTGTCAGGAGGGCCTGAAACCTGACACCCGAAACCTATTGAGGAAGACCGAAACAATACCGATACGTTCTTCCGACTGGTATCCGTATCGAGCAGGGATGGCCGTGTATTACCGGAAGCGTGAAAACAGGCGATCCCGCAGGCGACGTGGTACTGGTGTAGAAGGCGGCGGGACGGGAATCCGGGCCAGGGCTTCGGGGTTGACCTTTCGGGCGAGGTCGCAAAGCTCCTCGGTGTAGCTTCGTTCCGGTGCATACCGCTTGAGGTTGAGCCCGCCAAAACAGGATGGCGGCATGGCGGCGAGGTCAAAGCCGGGCGGGAACGTCGCAAAGGCATCCAGCTTGCCCGTCAGCCACAGCGGCGCCATGACCTTCTGGCATTTGCGGCACACCCCGCAGTTGAGGTAGGCGCCCGGTTGCTGGAAACACACGCGCAGATGCTGCTGAACCACCGGCCAGTCGGCCACGGCCAGGATTTTTTCGATCCGCGAGGCTTCGCACCCATGGTGAAGAAACGTCAGGTTCTCGGTGGAGGCCAGGGCATCGGTATACGGATTCGAGCCGATGGGGGGATTCAGAAGGGAGTACCGATTGGTCGAAGGAATGATCAGGCGGCGCAAACCATGTTGCAGGAACAGGCCGACCGCCTGAATCGCGGCGCCGTGAAAGGTGATCCAGGATACATGGGGTTCGACCAGCGCCCGGACATTGGTGCGGCACCGCAGGAGCTTGACCGATTGCGTGGCCAGCGCCGCTTCATTGCCGGCGGCGGCTTCCTCGTAAAACCGGGGATCCTCCAGCGGGATATCGAACCCGTGAACAAACAATCCGTACCCGATGCGGTGATTGGCCACCGGTTCGGTTTCCGGCCGGTGATGCCACAGGGTGTGGAACGAATCCACCCCTCCGGTGAAACAAGCCGCGACCGCTTCCGCCGGGGTGACGGCTTCTTCGTAGCCGGCAGCATGCAGGGCGACCATGCTCAGTTTATCAGGGAACCAAAGATGGAAATACTTTTGGATCTGGCGCGCGCCGTAATGAAATGCCGGCGAAAGCGGGGCATCCACCGTGACCGACTCCCCCAGGGCCATGGCGAGAAAGAGAGCCGCCATCACCGGGGCTTCCATACGGTCGGAGATCCACCCGGCATAGGCATCGGGCACGGAGAAACTCAGGTCCTCCGGAGCAAGACCCGCGGTCTCGAATTCAATCCGATATCGGCATTCCGTCCATGCGTGCGACGTGCAACATTCTCCAGGATAAATTCGCATGACAAGAAATGATCCGAAGGAGTTCCCGTCATGACCCGAATGCCACTAGCTTAAGCTGATTTCCCATCGTAATCGTAATCATGCTCCATCATCCTAATCCCTCAACGTTGGAGGATTAAGATCAAGATTACGATGGGGACTGCTGTGCTCCCTTAAGCTAGTACCATTCCGTCATGACCCCTTCGGGGAGACATGAGCAACCGCCCACCGAAACCCCGCCGAGAGCCTCCTTTTCACGGCCCAGAACGTGGCATAACGATGGCACGGGATCAAGTACGACGGCTCCCGCCATCAGATAAGGGACAGGCATAGGTGGCAAGTGGTGGTTGATGTCAGGGTACATCCCGAATCAGGTCGAAGGTGAACGCATCTGTGCGGTTTTCCAATCATTGGAAAATGCCCGGGGCGATGTTTCCAATGATTGGAATCGCGGAGATCTGGCGGGCGAACACACAGAACGGCCATCAGGGTTTCCCCTACCTAAAGTATCGTACCTGCCTGACCCCGCTCACCCCTTGTCGGTCTGAGCTCAATTCTGTCATCGTCGGGGGCATGGAAACCCAAATGGTATCTGTGTTCGGGCTCCGTACCGGGGAGGCCGGGTCATGAAGCGGTTTGTTTCAACCCTGGTTCCGGTCATGGCGCTCTACATGTGGCTGACCGCCGGCTCCGGCGATGTATTCGGCTTGTGGGCAGCATCGGAGCTGGTGCTCGGGGCGGTCCTGAGCGTGATCACGGCCTGGCTGACCGCCCTTCACGTCGGTTCCGCCGGCGTCACCCTGCCGGTGAACCCGCTGCGCTGGATCCTTTTCGCCCTCTACCTGATCGGACCGTTTCTGTTGGAAATGGCCAAGGCCAACCTCGATGTGGCCTACCGGGTCATCACCGGCCGGATCAACCCCGGCATCGTCCGGGTAAACTCGGGCATGAAGACGGCGGGATCGACCACCGCCCTCGCCAACTCGATCACCCTGACCCCCGGCACCCTGACCGTGGGGGTTGATGAGGAAACCAACGACCTTTTCATCCACAAGATCAACCTCACCGAGGAGGAAGCAGCCCGGTCGGCATGGGACAGCAGAGACCTGTTCGGCTTCAACCTCCCCGCCATGATCCGGAGGTTCTCGGAATGACCGGCGCCTGGACCATCGCCCTTGTCGTGCTCGCTGTTCTGATCCTGCTGGCACTTGTCCGATTGCTCCGCGGACCATCGGTCCCGGACCGGGTGGTCGCCCTCGACGCGGTCAACACCCTCGTTGTGGCATCCATGATCATCCTCGCGGTCGTCAAGAAACAGGTCATCTTCGTCGATGTCGCCATCGTCTATGCCCTGCTATCGTTCGTGGGCCTCCTGTTCATCGCCAAGTACCTCGGGAGGGAGATGTAATGGAAGCAGTCGTCCTCATCTGCCTCGTGATCGGGCTCTTGTTTAACTCGTTGGGCATCATCGGGATCCTTCGGTTCCCCGACGTCTATACCCGCCTTCACGCCAGCACCAAGGCCACGACCTTCGGATCGATCTTTGTCTCGCTGTCGGTCATTGTCTACGCCGCCGCCCGGTTCGCCGGCGATGGCGACCGTCCGATGCTCTCCTTGGCCCTCCACGTGCTGGTGGCGATGTTCGTGCTCGCGTTCACCAATGCCGCCGGCGCCCACGCCATCGCCCGGGCCGCCCACCGGAGCGGCACCCTGCCTTCCCCATCCGTACGGGACGACCTCAACGAGGAGGCGGGCTCATGATGCTGGTGTTGTTCCACCTTTTGATTCTCGCCGGGCTGATCATTACCGCGGCTTCGGTTGTCTATTTCCGCGACCTTCTGGCCGCCGCCATCTCGCTGGCTGCATTCAGCCTGTTGCTCGCGCTTGAATTCTACCTGCTCCAGGCGCCCGACGTCGCCATTGCCGAAGCGGGTATCGGCGCGGGGCTGACCACCGCCATCTACATCATCGCCATCCGCGGCACGAAGCGGAAGGAGGATCCGGACGAATGAGAATCATCCTCGGCCTCACCATTCTTCTGGTCCTCGGGGCGGCGTTCGTTCACATCGCTAGCGATGTGCCGTTCGGCAAACCCGCGGTCACGGACATGGACGACTATTTCATCGCCAACGGACAGGAGCAGACCGGCGCGAACAACATCGTCACCGGCGTCCTGTTCGATTATCGCGGCCTCGACACCCTGATCGAGGCCACGGTTCTGTTCACCGCGGTCCTCGGGGTCAGCGTCATGTTCCGCAAGCTCAAGGAGGGCGAACAGTATGAGAATGACTAAGGTCGTTCGCACCGTTGCCGATCTCCTGTACCCGTTCTGCATGATCTTCGGGCTGTACGTGGTGGCCCACGGGCACCTGACCCCCGGCGGCGGTTTCCAGGGCGGCGCGGTCATCGCCACCGCCACCGCATTGTTGATTGCGGCCCATCGTTATGACGACGTCTCGGCCCGGGTCAAATCCGCACGGATGAAGGTGTTTGAATCGGTCGGCCTGCTCGGCTTTCTGATCCTCGGCTTCTCCGCGATCATCCTCGGCCAGCCCGCGTTCCGGAACTGGATGCTCAGCCGCGGCTCGCTCTTCAACGATTCCGTCGCCTTCGGGGTCAACCCCGGCGCCCTGACCACCGGCGGCCTGATGCCGCTGATGAATCTTGCCGTGGGCCTGGAAGTGCTGGGCGCCCTGACCATTATTACATTGTATATGCTCTCGGGCACGAAGGAGGATCCTTCATGAACGGCGGTTCCGTCATCATCGCCCACGCCCCGCTGTTCGCGGTGGCGGTGATCTTCCTGCTCGGGCTCTCCATCCTTTTCTTCAAGCGGAACCTGATCAAGATCCTGATGGGCATCACGCTCATCGAGGCCGCGATCAACCTGTTTCTCGTCTCCACCGGCTACCGCATGGATGCGATCGCCCCGATCTTCACCAACGCCCCGGAAGGCGCGGTCATGGCCCTGCCCACCGTGCAGGCGCTGACCCTCACCTCCATCGTCATCGGCGTGGCCTCCAGCGCGATGATGCTGTCGTTCGTGATGCTGATCTACCGTCACTACAAGACGACCAACGTGAACCGGATCCGGGGGATGAAAGGCTGATGATGTCGACTCTCCAGCAACACGCACCGGCCCTGCTGATCGCGATCCCGCTGTTCGCGGCGTTCTCCATGCCCCTCGTCGGGAAGAACCCCGGGTTCCGCAAGATGTGGACGATCGTGCTGATGACCCTGACCTCGCTGACCGGTCTCATGCTCGCCTGTTCGGTGTTCCGGGACGGCTCCATCGTGTATGTGTTCGGCGCGGCCGACGCCTCGCAGGCCCTGGCCGAAGGGTCCGGGTTCCCGATCCGCATCATGTTCACGATCGACGCGATGAGCGCGCTGATGACGATCATCATCGCCATCCTCGCCTTTGCGGTCACCCTCTACTCCCTCGCCGCCGACGGCGGGCACTCGGGCCTCGAGGGTTTTTATTCCCTGCTTTTCCTGATGGTGGCGGGCGCGCTGGGCATGGTGAACACCGGCGACCTGTTCAACTTCTTTGTCTTCCTCGAGGTTGCCTCCCTGTCCGGGGCCGCGCTCGCCGCGTTCCGTATCGACAAGGGGGTGGCGGTCGAGGCGGGCTTGAAATACGCGCTGATCAGCGGCCTCGGCGGCCTGAGCGTCCTCGTCGCCATCGGCCTCCTCTACAGCCAGTACAATGCCCTCAACATCGCCGAGCTGGCCGCGCGCATTCAGTTCACCCGGCTCGATATGATCGCCTTCGTGCTGCTGGCGGTTCCCCTCGCGATGAAATGCGGCGCGGTGCCGATGCACTTCTGGACGCCGGACACCTACGCCGCCGCACCCTCATCGGTCACTGCGTTCCTCGTGGTCACCAGCCAGGCCAGCCTGTATGCCCTGTTCCGGATCTGCTTCACCCTGTTCGGCGATCCGGCCGCGATCAACATCGCCGTCTTCGGATGGTTCATCGTCGCACTCGGTGTCCTGTCGATGTTCGTGGGCGTGACCATGGCCATTCCCCAGAAGGACGTGAAGCGGCTGATGGCCTACCACGCGATTTCCCAGACCGGCTACATGCTCCTCGGCGTGGGGGTGGGACTGGCGGTGCTCGGGAATGCCAAGGCGCTCGGCGACTACGGCATGACCTCGATGAGCGGCGGTCTGTTCCACATCATCAACCATGCGATTTACAAGGGCCTGCTGTTCCTGACCGCGGGCGCGGTGTTTTACCGCATCGGCACCCGCAACCTCAACCGGATGGGCGGACTCGGGCATACCATGCCGGTCACCATGATCTGCTTCATCGCCGGCGCCCTCGCCATCGCCGGCATCCCGCCGTTCAACGGATTCGCCTCGAAGCTCCTGATCTACGAATCGGTCTTTGCCTTCAATCCCTTTATCGCGATCGTGGCCATGCTGGTGAGCATCCTTACCCTCGCCTCGTTCGTGAAGGTGTTCCACTCGATGTTCATGGGCCCCCGACAGCCGGATCACGGCGAGGTCAGGGAGGCCCCGCGTCCGATGGTCATCGGCATGGCCCTGCTCGCGGTGCTGGTCATTCTGTTCGGCCTGATTCCGACCGCGGTGGTCGAGAGCATCATACGGCCCGCCGCCGAAGCCCTGCTCGACCGGGCCGGCTACATTGCAACCGTGCTGGGAGGACCCTGAGATGGATGTCACGACCACCCTGGAAACCGGATACGGCGCCTGGAGCCCGCTGGTGTGGCTGGCCGCGTTCGCGGTCACGATGGTCATCGCCCTGCTCATCCGGTCCACCGGCGAATCCCGTTACAAGAAGGATTCCAACCAGACCAAGCCCTTCATTTCCGGTAACGAAGCCCCCCAGGATGCATACCATATCCGGGCCGGCAACCTGTACTGGGGCTATCTCGAAGCATTGAAGGGTTACTACCAAAAGCTGGTTCCCCTTCACACCGGGATCATGACGGACTATGTTCTATGGATGTTCGGGGTGGTCGCGATCATGCTTCTGATAGGACTTTCGATATGAAGTATCCCAACTCCTTCCGCAAATCGCTGTGGACGTTCCTGTTTAACGCGGGCTCGTGCAACGGCTGTGAAATCGAGATGGTGGCCCTGCTGACCCCGCGCTACGACGTGGAACGGTTCGGGATCAAGCTGGTGGGTTCCCCCCGCCATGCCGACCTGCTCCTCATCACCGGCCCGGTCACCCGCAAGATCGCCCCCCGCCTGCGCATGGTCTATGAACAAATGCCCGACCCCAAGGTGGTCATCAACGTCGGCGTGTGCGGTGTCTCCGGCGGCGCCTTTTACGAGTCGTACAGCCTGATCGGGCCGGTCGATGACATCATTCCCGTCGATGTCTACGTTCCGGGCTGCCCGCCCCGGCCGGAGGCGATCATTCACGCCGCGGTGAAGGCGCTGGAAAAACTGGAACGGGCCGAGGTGGCATCATGACGACGGCAATCCTGAATTCGGAGGAAATCCTCGCCCACATTGTGAAGGTCGCGGGCGAGGAATCGATGGTCGATACCCGGGTCGCGGCCTGGCCCGAGGGCACCAAGGGCGTGATGAGCCACTCGGTGTGGATCCGGATCAAGCGAGAACGGTTCAAAGTTGCCGTGCGCTCCCTGTTCGACCTCGACTACCCCCACATGGCGGTGATCTCCGGGGCGGACCTCGGCGACGACATTGAACTCCTCTACCACTTCTACCTGTTCTACGGCCACCGGCACAAGGAAGTGCTGGTCACCATCGCGGTATCCGTGCCCAAGACCGACCCCACAATTCCGACCATCTCCGACCTGATCCCCGGCGCCCTGATCAGCGAGCGCGAGAAGCAGGAAATGCTCGGGGTGGTCGTCACCGACATCCCCGACAGCCGCCGGATCTTCCTGCCCGAGGACTTCCCCGAGGGGGTGTATCCCTGGCGGAAGGATGAAACCGGCATTCCCGAGGACATGATCAAGCAGCTCTGGAAAGTCGGACGGCCCCAGGAGCTGCTGGAGGATCCTCCGCCTCCGAAGAAAGCGCCCGCGCCGAAGCCGGAGGAGACGCCGGCCGGGGATGCGAACGCACCCGCTCCCGAAGCGGCGAAAGAAGACCCACCGGCGGACAAGCCGGCTCAAGGAGGAGAGGGCTCATGATTGCTTCCACCGGAAAAGACAGTGCGATCACCTCGGCCTACATGGCCCAGATCGGTCCGAGCCATCCCGCGCTCAAGGAACCGGTCATGTTCACGTTCGAGCTGGACGGCGAACGCGTGGTCTCCGCGGATTTCGCCCCCGGCATGGCCCACCGCGGCGTGGAATGGGCCGGCACCCGGCGCAACGCCATCCAGACCCTGTATCTCGCCGAACGAATCTGCGGCATCTGCGGCATCACCCACTCGGTATCCTATGCCCGGGCGATCGAGCAGATCGCCGGCATCGAGGTTCCGGCCCGGGCCCACTACATCCGGAGCATCGTCGGTGAGCTGGAACGCATCCACTCCCACCTGCTGTGGGCCGGCGTGGCCGCCCATGAGCTGGGGTTCGACTCCCTGTTCTTCCTGACCTGGAAGGTCCGGGAACGGGTCATGGATGTGCTGGAGTATTTGTGCGGCAACCGGGTCCACTACGGCATTATGCAGATCGGCGGGGCCAACCGGGATATCACGCCCGACCAGTACCCCACCGTGCTCGAAGCCCTCGATTACTTCGAACAGCATTTCGGCCAGCTTGCCAAACTGTTCCTCGAGGATGACAGCATCCGTATCCGCTGCCGGGACTGCGGCGTCCTGACCAAACAGGAAGCGCTGGAGCTGTGCGCGGTCGGACCGACCGCCCGGGCCTCCGGCGTAGCCAAGGATGTCCGCCAGGACCATCCCTATGCCGCCTACGCCGACGTCGAGGTCAAGGCCATCACCCCCGACCAGTTCACCGGCGAGGTGCATGGCGACGTGTTCGACCGGATCATCGTCCGGCTCTACGAGGTCAAGCAGTCGATCGACCTGACCCGCATCTTTATCGAGAACATGCCCCCGGCCGGACCGATCCTTGCCGAAGAGAAAATGCCCAAGCTGCTGGCCCTGATCCGCAAGGCCGAAGGCGAAGCCATCGGACGCCACGAGGCGCCGCGGGGCGAAGTGCTCCATTACCTCAAGCTGAACAAGAACGTCCAACCCGAGGTATGGAAAGTGCGCGCGCCATCCTACAACAACTACATGCCGTGGATTCCGATGTTGGAAGGCGAACAGATCGCGGACATTCCGATCATCGTCGCCTCCATCGATCCCTGCATCTCCTGCTGCGACCGCGTGGCCTTCGTGCGCGGGGACCGGAAGGACATAGTCACCAAGGAAGATCTCCACCGGATGTCGGTGGCGAAACAGAGGAAGATTCAACATGGGTAATGTCCTCCTGATCCTGTTCGGCACGCTGGCGGTGGCCGCGTTCGGCATCATCACCGGCCTGGTGTTTCTCGGCGTGGACCGTATTCTCGTCGCCCGGATGCAGGCCCGGATCGGCCCCCCGTGGCAACAGCCGTTTTTCGACTTCTTCAAGCTGATGTCGAAGGAAAACGTGATACCCCGCAACAGCATCCCGTGGCTGTTCAATCTCGCTCCCCTGCTCGCGCTGGCATCATCGATCGTCCTCCTCCTCTATCTGCCGATCGGCAGTTTCCCCGCCCTGCTCGCGGCCCACGGCGACCTGATCCTGATCGTGTACCTGTTGATCGTCCCTGCGCTGGCCATGGTGGTGGGCGGCTTCGCCTCCAGTTCTCCCTACGCGACCATCGGGGCCCAGCGCGAAATGGTGACGATGATTTCCTACGAGCTTCCGTTGGCCACCATCGCGGTGGCGTATGCGTGGAAACTCGGCCAGGCCGGGGTGGCCCATCCCTTCGCCCTCTCCTCGATCACCGCGAATCCCATATGGGGTCTCGTGGGGCCGGTCGGCCTCGCCGGCGCAGTCCTTCTACTGCTGGTGCTGATCGTGGTCACGCCGGGCGAACTCTCCCGGATTCCCTTCGACACCCCGGAAGCGGAAACCGAGCTGGCGGGCGGCTTGCTGGTGGAATATTCCGGCCGCAACTTCGCCCTGTTCTACCTCGCCCTCGGGGTGAAATCGATCGTGATGGCGGCCCTGGTCGTGGCCCTGTTCTTCCCGTGGAACGTGTCCGACTTCATCGCCTTGCCGACGGTGGCGGCCCGTATCGCCGACCTCGCGTTCTGGCTGTTGAAGATTGAAGTCGTGATCTTCTTCGCGGCCTCGCTGATCCGGATCTCGCTGGCCCGTTTGCGGATCAATCACGTGGTATCGCTGTACTGGAAATATCTCGGGGCCGTGGGCTTTCTCGCTCTCGCCCTGCTGATGATCGACGGGATGATTGCCTGAAAGGCGGATGATACGATGAAATTGCCGATGATTCCCGAGCTGCTGAAACAGCTCAAGAAAAAGCCGGTCACCAATGCGTTCCCGGCGAAGCATCTGCCGAAATCCCTGGTCGAGTATCTTGAGGATGTCGAAGCCGGCCGGGCCCAGATCAACGCCCCGGTTCCCATCCCCCCGAACTTCAAGGGCAAGCTGAAATACACCCGCGCCACCTGCACCGGTTGCGGCATCTGCGTACGGTTCTGTCCCGCCCATGCGCTGGAGATGATCCGGAGCGAACGCAAGATCCGGGTCATGATCGGCCAGTGCATCGGCTGCGAACTCTGCACCACCACCTGCCCCGAGGGATCGCTTTCCAAAAGCGATGAATTCCTCTGCGCTGACACCGACCGTTATTCCTGCGACTGGGTGCTGAAGTAAATCCCCCGGCAACAGTCTAAGGGCAGGCAGGAGCCTGCCCCTCCGGGATGCCCGAGGAATCAGACGGTGAACTTATACTCGCCGATCAGGCGACGCTCGGTCTCGCCTTCGATTTTTGCCACGACCTCGATGTAGGGCTTGATCGTGGAGTTGTCGATTTTGTCGCGGAGCAGCTCGTCGATCTGAAAGACCCCGGCGGAGTTGACCATCCGGATCTCCAGCTTCACCGGGCGGGTTTCTCCCTTGTCCAGTTTGAGACTGTCGATGGCCCGGGCGGATACCGAATGGATATTCACCTGGCCTGATTCGAACGGAATGCGGGAACGGCCCTCGGACATGTCGGTGGCGTCGGCCACCTTCAGGCACCCGGATTCGATGGTCAGGCACCGCTCATCGGCATCGTGGGCGACGATGGCGTGAAGCACCTCGGCCACCATGATCGTCAACTGCGGTTCTTCGTAGATCGGGGCGAGTAGCTGGCGCGCCTTGTGGTAACCGATCCACAGGCTGTACCGCTCATGCTGGTCGCGATGGACGCTGATGCCGACATCATGCAGACAGGCCGCAGTCACCACCACCACCTCGGCGTCGTCGTTGGTCATCTGATAATTCGCCACCACACTCGGCTCGACCCCGCCGGCGATCAGCAGGCGCAGGATCTTGAGGGCCGCGTTGGCCACGATGCGGATATGGATTTCGCCGTGGTCGCTGATGCCGCAGCGGTCCACCGCATTCATGTTGGCGCACTTCCAGAGCTGGCGAAGTTCGACATCCTGCTCCACCTGCTCCATCAGGCGGCGCAGCTTCTCGTTTTCCTTGACGGGTATGGTAAAGGTCATGGGCGTATGGTGGCGGGAAGAACCAGGGATGACAATGCCAAACAACAGGGTATGATCGGGACGGCCGGAACATCATTTGCAATTCAAAAACCGCCTGATTAGACTCTCATAATCGACATGGAAGATACCGGAACATTTCTGTGCCCGTATTGCGGGCAGCGCAACGACGTGGCGATCGACCCCGGCGGCGGCGCCGACCAGCGGTGGGTTACCGACTGCGAAGTCTGCTGCCGGCCGATCGTGGTTCGGGTTCATATGGAAGAGAATGAGAGCACGCTGATGGCGGAACGCGAGGCGGATGCGGAATGATCCGGCGTTCCGGCCACGAAACCCGGGGCGGAACCGCCACCCTATGGCTGACCGCCCTGTTTGCCTTCGCCTGCCTGGCCGCGGCGGTTCTCGCCGAACGATCACACACGGTCAAAACCGGAGACACCCTTGATGAAATCAGCCGTGAATATGATGTCACGATCAAGGACATCGTGGAGGCCAACAGCCTCACCAATCCCGACCGGCTGAAAGTCGGACAAACCCTGGTTATCCCCGACGGCCCCAATACACCGGCGGAATATGTCGTGCAGAACGGCGATACCCTTGGGGAAATCGCCCAGGCTCACGGGTCATCGATCGCCGCGATCTCGGTCATGAACAACATCACCGATCCCAACGATCTTTCCGTGGGCCAGACCCTCCTGATTCCGAAGAGCAACGACAGCCGGCACTACCCCCTCGACCCGAACCTGAAGGCCGAACTCGATCGCCTGAACGTCCGCAGCGGATGGCGATATATCGTGATCCATCACAGTGCAGTCGACCAGGGTACGGTGGCCGGCATGGACCGGTATCACCGCCAGACCCGCCGCATGAAGAACGGCCTCGCATACCATTTCGTCATCGGCAACGGCCGGGGTATACCCGACGGCAAGATCGAGGTCGGCAACCGTTGGAAGGGGCAGCTCGCGGGAGGCCACCTGGCCAGCGAATCACTGAACCAAATCAGCATCGGCATCTGCCTTGTCGGCAATTTCGACAAAACATCTCCCTCCCAGGCCCAGATGCGCAGCCTGTATGCACTTGTGCAATACCTCAACCGGCGCTGCAACCTCGCCGGGGTCAATGTGAAAACCCACCGGGAAATCAACACCCGCCCCACCCGCTGCCCCGGGAAAAACTTCCCCGTTTCCTCCCTCCGACAGAATATCTGACCCGGGCGCCGGCTCGCTCTCATCAAGGTGTAAGGAACGGGTCGCGGATCTTGGCCTCCCGTCCCGGTGTGGTGATGTCCCCTTGCCCCGATTGACACAAATTTAATGTAGGTGTATTTTATACATCATGAAAAGGACGCAAATCCAACTCCCGGACAGCCTGCACCGGGAAGCGACCCGGGTTGCCGAGGACAAGGAGATCTCCCTGGCCGAACTGGTCCGACGAGGACTGGAATACATGATCGCGGTATCACCTGCGGGTGACCGGGAAGGGGCGGTGTGGCGGATGCCCGAGCCGGTGGACCTGGGTTCAACCGATCCGTTTGCAGCGGAGAGCTGGCGCAGCGACCTTCACATGACCGACAAGCTCGCAGCCGAGGAACGCGAGGACTACGATACAAAGGATCATGACCGGCCATGATCTCCTGCGATACGAACATCCTGTTTCCGGCTCTTGACCGGTCATCGGCTCGACACAAGGCAGCCCGGACATTTCTCGAAACCTATACGACCCGTGAGGATTTCTGCGTGGCCGAACAGGTTCTGATGGAACTGTACGTTCTTCTTCGCAATCCCACCGTCTGCCGCAACCCCATGACGGCCGGCAAAGCTGCTGCGGTTATAAAAACATTTCGGTCGAATCCTCACTGGCGTATCGTGGATGTGGTGCAGGACCCGGGAATCATGGAGTGGGTGTGGAACATGGCTGCAAACAACGACCTCGCCTATCGCCGGCTTTTCGATCTGCGGCTCGCGGCAACCCTCCTTCATCACGGTGTGACGTCCTTTGCAACCTGCAATGAAAAAGACTTTCAGGATCTGGGCTTCACCACCGTCTGGAACCCATTCGATTGATGCCCCGGCGAATGCACCGCCTCCCGGTACGTCAACGCCAACCCTGAACGCAACCCGGCCTGCTTCGTTGAAAACGCCCGGATATGGGCATATATGCAGGTCGATACGCATCGTTCCAAGCAACCACCGATCTCAGGCCGACATAGGGGATTCCCCTCTTAATTTTCTTTAAGGATACCCACGACGGGTCATCGGGTAGGGTATCCGCAAACGAGATGTCCGCATGACAAACCAACCGCTGATCCGGCCTCTGTACCGGTGCCTGCTTGCCGCCGCCATCCATGCCGGCGGGTCGGCCTTCCCGCTCCACGCCCAATCCAACTGGACGGTGATCGGCTGGAACAACCTTGGCATGCACTGCATGGACAGTGATTACTCGGTCTTCTCGATTCTCCCTCCGTACAATACATTCCATGCTCAGGTCATCGATGCCTCCGGCGACCTGGTCACCGATCCCGGCGCGGCAGGGATCGGCGTCGGGTACCATGCGGTCGCCGACCTTAACGGCTCCCTGAACCGCACCTCCCGCGACAAAAGCAATTTCTGGCAGTACGACCAGGCCCTGTTCGGCATCGATCTGCCGGAGAATACCGGCCTGCCGGTACCCGGCCCGGAGATGTTCCACATGCCCGGCACAAACAACGAACCGCAGGGGATGCGGTTTGAAACCGGCCTGAACTGGTTCGCCGCGCACGGGGTTCCCATTGCGCCCTATGATGATAACGACAAGCCTAACCAATACCCGATGATGCGCCTGACGGTCACCAACAATGCGGGCCATGTGCTGGCCATGACGGATATTGTGCTGCCGGTTTCCGACGAGATGGACTGCAAGCTCTGCCATGCCTCCGGATCCGGTCCGGATGCCGAACCGACCGCAGGCTGGGTATGGGACAGCGATCCCGGGCGGGATTACCGGCTGAACATTCTGCGCATGCATGACGAGCTGCAACTCGGTTCCTCGACCTATAGCAATGCCCTCGCCGCCCACGGGTTCCATCCCGGCGGGTTGCTTCCCACGGTAACCGAAAACGAGCGACCGATTCTGTGCGCATCCTGTCACCTCTCGGAAGCCCTGCCGGGAAGCGGTATTGAAGGCATCCCGCCCCTGACCGAAGCCATGCACAGCCGCCATGCGGTTGTCATCGACCCGCGCAACAACATGGCGCTGGATGCGGACGCCAACCGCCAGGCCTGCTATACCTGCCATCCCGGCTCGGAAACCCGTTGCCTGCGCGGTGCCATGGGCCGGGCCGTGGCATCGGACGGGTCCATGCTGATGCAATGCCAGAGCTGCCACGGCGGGATGGCCGAGGTTGGCAGTCCCACCCGCACCGGATGGCTCGATGAGCCGAACTGCCAGGCCTGCCATGTGGGGAGCGCAACCAACTCTTTCGGGCTCATCCGGTTTGTCGACGCTTTCACCAACGGCAGCCTGCGTGTGCCCCATGAGGACATGTTCGCCACGAATCCCGACACCCCGGCCCCCGGCCATTCATTGTACCGGTACTCCGCCGGTCATGGCGGGCTCCAATGCTCGGCCTGTCACGGCTCGACTCACGCCATTTATCCGACGGCTCTTCCGAATGACAATGTGTCCATGGCTCAGATCCAGGGCCATGCCGGAACCCTCAACGAGTGCACATCCTGCCATGCATCGATGCCGAATACCCGCAACGGAGGACCTCATGGCATGCATACCATCGGGCAGGCATGGATCAATGATCACAACGATGCCGCTCAGCAGCTCGGTGCCAATTCCTGCCGGACCTGTCACGGGCAGAATGGTGAGGGGTCGGTTCTATCGCTGGCCTTTTCGGCAAAATCCCTTACATCGGAAAAAGGCAATGTGACGTATTTCAAGGGGCAGAAGGTAACCTGCTGGGGCTGTCATAATGGTATGTTTGAGAGTGATCCAACCAGCAAAGGCGTTCCGACGGTTTCCGACGTACATGCGGTGACAACGTCCGGCATCCCGGTGGCCATCACCCTGAATGGATCCAATCTCCGCATCATCGATCAACCCCGCCGGGGACAGGTCGCCCTCGCGGGCGGCATTGCAACCTACTATCCGGATTCCGCCTTTGCCGGCGAGGACCGCTTCACATTCGCCGCCAACAACGGCTTCAACGATTCCAATCTCGGTACGACAACCATCCGGGTTGAGCCGCATCCCGACGGGCTCGCACCGCCCGAACCCGCCGCCATCTTCGCCTTCGGGACCGCAACGAATGATGACCTGGCCTTTGTCTCCCGCCTTGGCGGCGCCTACCGCCTGGAAGCGGCGACCAGTCTGACCCAGCAGGCGTGGACCGAGGTGGTCTCCCCGGTCTGGGGCCGTACCGACGTCACCCGTGTACCCAACCAGGCCGTGTTTACCTACATGCAGATGTTCCGGGTGGTCAGCATCGATGCGCCCGCGGCCCCGACCCCTTCGACGGACCGGGCAGCGGACCCTGCATACGACGCGGGATGGCTGGACGCATCCAATGGCGGCGTCGGGTTCAGCAACTGGGTCCTCAACGTCACCGGCGGTTCCGGCGGACATTTCATCGCCGACACCAACGCTCCCGATCTCAATGCAGGCGTCCGGAGCTGGGGACTGTGGGCAAACAGCGGAAGTTTGGCCGAGGCCATTCGGTCGTTTGCGACACCCTTGAACGATGGGGATGCGGTAATCCTTCACGTCGAGAACAACTATGTCGATACCGGGAACCGGGTGGGGATCGACTTTCTGAACGCCTCGGGCATTCCGCTGGTTCGGTGGCAATTCACCGGAGGTGATGACGTGTACCAGGTGGAGGATTTTGCCGGATTGCGCGACACCTTCATCCCCTGGTCCAACCTCGGCTGGGACGTATCCCTTCGCATCACCGGCGACAGCGACTATCTTCTCAGTTGCGGCGACCATCACATACCGGGCATTCTCGTCAGCCATGCCGACCGCCGGGTCGCCGCCATCCGGCTGTGGAACGACAACGCCGGCTCCGGATCCGATCACGACCTGTATATCAGCGACCTGATGGTCCAGACGCCGTAATCGAATTCGGCCGCCTCCGGGAACCCTTCGTCCTCACACCCGGCATCCATCACATCCCCGCCCCGCGGACAGCACGCCGGGCAGGGCAACGTCCCGGCCGGTACAATGATTTAATATTGAGCAAAGATTCACTGCGGCAGGTCGAAGGCAGGCAGGGCGGAAACCCGGGAGCAGGGCCCTTTCGGCCTGTCCACGCGGCGCTTGACGCACAGACTCGGAAAACCCTAGGGTGGACGCCTTTACTGTGGTGGCGGACAGTCACGCCGGAGAACAGCTTTATGGACAAGCAACAGACCTCGGAATCCCATCGCGAAGACTCACCGGCCGCAGACGCCGGATTCTTCGACCGGCAGGACGGCCCGTTCTTCCGTACCGTGGATTGGTTGACCTTCTGGGTCGGCTTCATTGTCTCCTTCGGGGTCTATTTCCACACCCTCGCCCCCACCGTCACCCTCGAAGATTCGGGCGAGCTTGCGGTGGCGTCCGACTACCTCGGCGTCCCCCACCCCCCCGGTTATCCGATCTGGACCTTGATCACCTGGTTCTTTCAGTGGATCTTCCACTGGGTCAAATACTTCGGGACACCGGACGAGAACATCGTCATCGTGCTCAAATCGCTGAAAGCCGTCTTTACCGGCTCCCCTGAGGGCCATCCCAATCCCGCGTGGTCGGTGGGCCTGATGTCCGCCTTCTTCGGCGCCCTGTCCTGCGGCATCCTCTCCATCCTCATCAGCCGGTCCGGCGCCGACATCATCAGCAGCTACAAGACGGCGATGGACAAGATCGGGCTCAAGCTCGAGAACGTTCTCTGCTTTGCCGCCGGCGTCACCGGCGGGCTTCTGTTCGCCTTCAGCCCGGTCCTGTGGTCCCAGTCCACGATCGTGGAGGTATACAGCCTCAACGCATTCTTCATGGCCCTGACCGTACTTCTCCTCTACCGATGGATGTGCCGGCCCAAGGAAGACAACATTCTGTACGCCGCGGCGTTTATCTTCGGTCTCGGGTTAACCAACCACCAGACCCTGGTCTTCATCGGACCGGCGATCCTTGTCGCCATGTGGTTCCGTGACCGGGCTCTGCTCCGCGACTGCCTGGCCGGCCTGTTCTGGCTGATTTCGATCTACATGTTCTACAAGGCCATCCAGATGGGGTCGCCCCAGGGAGCGGAGGCCATTCACAAGAAGCAGGCGATGTTCACCTTCGGCATCATATTCCTACTCCTTCCCGGCGGACTGTTCTTCATCGAGCGGGCGCTGTTCACCGAATGGAAACGTTTCCTGATCACCGCCGGCCTCGCGATTCTCGGCATCTCATTTTACGCCTACCTGCCGGTCGCCTCGGAACAGAACCCGCCGATGAACTGGGGATATCCCCGGACCACCGAGGGCTTCTGGCATGCCATCAGCCGCGGGCAGTATGAAAAAATCGACCCTATCAAGAACTTCAACGAGGTCATCCAGAGCCCGCAGAAGTACTTCACCCTCGTCAACAAGATCATCTTCAACGCCAAGGACTCGACCTCGGTCGTCGCGCAGTTCCAGTGGTATCTCAGCTTCCTCGTGCTGATCCCCGTCCTCTTCTTTGGAAAGATCAGCCGACAATCGCGACACTGGCTCATCGTCAGCCTGATCATGTTTTTCTTCCTGACGTTCTTCTTTATTATCTTTCAATATCCCGAGCCGGATGTGCAGACCCTGTTCATCGGCCGCGTGCAATACATCCAGGCCCACGCCATCTTCGCCATATGGATCAGCTACGGCCTGATTTTCGGCCTGAGCTGGCTGGAGTCGCGCGGCACCGGGAACCGGATGTTCACTTATGGCGCCGCCCTCGCGATCCTGCTCCTTCCCCTGATCCCGATTGCCCGCAACGCCTATGATGACAAGTTCATCCGCGATGTCGGCGGCTGCGAACAGAACGGCCATGACTTCGGCTGGCAGTTCGGGCACTGGCAGCTTCAGGGCGCGGAAGCAATCACCAACGAGATCTCGGAAGATGAGCGGGCTTCCTACCCCACCCCGGGGTATCCGCCGGTCATGGAAACCAACGCCATCTTCTTCGGCGGCACCGACCCCGGCCGGTTTGTGCCAACCTATATGATTTATTCCGCCGACGTGCGTTCCGACGTATACCTGATCACCCAGAATGCGCTGGCCGACAACACCTACATGAATGTCATGCGCGATCTGTACGGTGATACGATCTGGATTCCGTCCCAGCAGGACAGCAACATCGCCTTTCAGCAATACGTGTCCGACGTGCAGGCCGGCCGCATCCCCGCCGGGGCCGCGGTCAGCATCGAAGGCGGCCGGGTCAGCGTCCAGGGTGTCCAGGGCGTGATGACCATCAACGGCATTCTCGCGAAAATGATCTTCGACGCCAACAAGCACAAACATGCGTTTTACGTCGAAGAGAGTTACGTCATCCCGTGGATGTATCCCTACCTTGAACCCCACGGCCTGATCATGAAGATCAATCGCGAACCGCTGGACCAGTTGTCGCCCGAGGTGGTCGAGAACGACCGCAAGTTCTGGGACTGGTACAAGAACCGGCTGACATCAAATCCGAAATTCCATCGCGATGTCGTCGCCCGCAAAACGTTTTCCAAGCTCCGCAGCGCCATCGCCGGACTCTATGCTTCACGCCGCATGTATCCGGAAAGCGAATACGCATTCCGGCAGGCGATCAGCCTGTATCCCCTGAGCCCCGAGGCCAACTTCCGCCTCGCGGATATCTTCATGCAGCAGTTCCGGTTCAGCGATGCCCGGCAACTCATCGAGGACTTCCTGCTCGAAGACCCCGACAACTCCAAGGTCGCTTCGTTCCTCGAGCAGATCCGGGCCATGGAGCAGGCCGACAACCGGCGGCGCGAGCTGGAGGCCCAGCTCCAGAGCGGAGCCGACATCAATGTCGCGCTCGAGCTGGCGACCATCTACCGGCAGATGAACCTGAATCAGTTGTTCGAGAATCTGACCCAGCGAATTCTCGCCCAAGGCAACATGCCGCCGGCGGTGATCCTGCAGATCGCCCAGATGTACGGTGAAGCCAACCGCATCGACCTCTACATCAACACCCTCAAGCTGTATGTGGAAAAGGAACCGGCCAACCCGCGGGTCTGGCTCGACCTGTCCGCCGCCCAGGCCGCCCGCAACCAGACCAACGAAGCCATCGCCGCCCTTCGCCGGGCCGTCGAACTCGGCGGGGAAGCCGTTCGCGATCTCGCCCGCAAGGACGAGCGGTTCAACAACCTCCGCAATCTTCCCGCGTTCAAGGCGCTTGTCCCGCAGATTCAGCAACCGGGCAACCTGCCGATCAATCTGCCGGGACTCAGCCTGTAAAGATGAAGATCCGGCACGGCATGCGAGCAGCGGTACTTCTCGGCCTGGTCTTCGCCGGGACCGTTCACGCCCAGGATCTGACCGAGCTTCCGCTCGACGGATACGCCGCAAAGGTGAATGACGAAGTGATCACCATCGGCGATGTCGCTGCCATCACGCGCGCCGCCGATGAGCGCCTCCGCATCCTGTACGCAGGCGAGGAATTGACCCGGCAACGGGCGGCCATGTTTCGCAGCGGCCTCCGGCAGCTCATCGAGAACAAGCTGATTGCCGCCGAGTTCGACACCCTCGAGGGACAGATCCCCGACCGCATCGTCGATGACCGGATTGACCAGATCATCAAGGAACGCTTCAACAACGATCGAGCCGCCTTCCTCGAAGCTCTCGCTACGGAGCAGCGGACGTACCAGGAGTGGAAGGATGAAGTGCGGGAACACATGATTGTCGGCCTGATGCGCCGCCAGGAAGTCATCGACAAGGTGGCGATTTCGCCCGGACAGGTACGGAGAATCTACGAAGAGGAACAAAGTCGTTACAACGTGAAGCCGCAAATCCGTCTTCGCATGATTTTCCTGCGCCACGGGGAGGATGAGGAAGAGGATAACCGCAAGCGCGAGGAATTGGTCATCGCCCGCGGCCGCCTGGTCACCGAAGATGCAATCTTCGCCGATGTCGCACGGGAATTGTCCGAAGACACGCTCGCTGAGAACGGCGGGGACTGGGGCTGGATCGAACCGACCATGCTTCGAAATGAACTCCAGGCCGTGGCCGCGGAACTGAAGGAAGGCGAGATCAGCGAGATCATCGACACCGAGGACGGTTACTACCTGATGATGATCGACGAACGGAAGGATGCCGGCCGCAAATCATTCGACACCGTTCGCGAGGAAATTGAAGAAGAACTTACCGAAAAAGAGACGGAACGGCTGTACAAGGACTGGATCGACCGACTCCGCCGCAAGTTCTACATCAAACTCTACGAAGGAATTCCCGACCCCTTTACCGAACCATGAAGCACCCGCTTCGCATCGGCATCACCGCAGGCGATATCAACGGCATCGGACCGGAGGTAACGCTCAAGGCCCTGCACCGGGCACGATGGCCGGCGAATGTCCGCTTCGTCATTCTCGGCCACGGCCAGCAGCTTGCGGAGCAAGCCCACCGTCTCGGCCATCGAGCGCCGCCGGAATGCCCTCTGGACCGCCCATCCGCACGCTGGCCCAAGGTAAGCTGGTGGGACCCCTGCCCGGTCACCGACCTGGTGTGGCAACCCGGCTCGGTCAGCCCCAAGGCGGCGGAAGCGGCGGCCGGATGGATCACCGAAGGCGCGAAGGCCTGCATGCGAGGCGACCTCGACGGCATGGTGACGGCGCCGATCTGCAAGGAAGGATTCAGCAAAGCCGGGGTGCAATTTCCCGGTCACACCGAGATGCTGGCCCACATCACCCGCACGAAAAGGTACGCGATGATGCTGTTCGGCGCCGGGTTGCGCGTGGTGATCGTGACCCGCCATGATCCCATCGCCGAGGTTCCCCGCCTCCTGACCCGCAAACTCATTCGTGATCATATCCGCCTCACCGCCGAAGCCCTCCCCTGGCTGGGTGCGGCCCAGGCCCGGATCGCGGTCTGCGGCCTCAATCCCCATGCCGGGGAAAGCGGCACCATCGGCCGGGAGGAGATCGACATCATCCGGCCGGCGGTCCGCAGCGTCCAGGACCAGGGGTTCGATATCGACGGCCCCCTTCCCGCCGATACGGTTTTTCATCAGGCCGTGCACGGAACCTACGATGCCGTGGTCGCGATGTACCATGACCAGGGCCTTGCTCCGCTCAAGCTCCTCGCCTTCGACCGGGGGGTCAACATCACCCTCGGCCTGCCGATTGTCCGCACCAGCCCCGATCACGGCACGGCATTCAACATTGCCGGCAAGGGCGTAGCCGATCATCGCAGCATGCGGGAAGCGATCCGTACCGCCGTTCTGGCCGCGGGACGGCCCAACCCCTGGAAAACGTAATGCCCGGCGACCTGACGCATCCCTCCCGGGTGCGGGAGATTCTGTCCCGTTGGGGCCTGCAACCCAACCGGACCCTCGGCCAGAACTTTCTTATCGATACCAACATTCGGGACATCATCATCGATGCCGCCGGTATTCGCGAAGAGGATTGCGTGCTGGAAATCGGGCCGGGGCTCGGTGCACTGACCGAAGCGATGATCGGCCTGTGCCGGCAGGTCGTCGCGGTTGAGAAAGATCACGGCCTGTACCGCCATCTCACCGAGATCTTCTCCGGCAGCCTCAACCTGAATCTTATCGAGGGCGACGCTCTCGGCCTGGGCATCGATACCCTGCTCCGGGATCATGACATCTCCGTCCTTGTCTCCAATCTCCCCTATTCGGTCGGGAGCCGCATCCTCGTGGATGCCGCACTGAGCCCCCGCCGTCCCCGGTCCATCACGGTCACCGTCCAGCGGGAAGTGGCCGACCGGATGGCCGCACCCTGCGGGAGCGCCGACTACGGCATCCTCGGAATCTTCCTCCAGCTCGACTACGAGGTACACGTGCGCAAGCACATCAGCCGGACCTGCTTTTTCCCTCCCCCCGCCGTCCGGTCGTCCGTCGTCACCCTGACCCGGCGGACGGAACGGCTCCACCCTCTGCATGATGAGCACCTGTTCCGGAACCTGGTGCGATTTGCCTTCGAGCACCGGCGCAAACAGCTCATCGCGATTCTCAAGCGATGGCCGGCGGCAAGCTCAACCCCCGAGGCCATCCCCGCCATGCTTCCATCCGCGGGACTGGCACCCGACATCCGGCCCGAACGGGTATCCGTCACCGAATGGATCCGGCTGGCCAATGCCGCCGCTGAGGCCCGGGACCGGTAGCCGGTCTCGTTACCATACCCACATATAGTTTTACATAAACCAGTCTTGGGTTTATGATCCCGCCATGAACCACCGGATTCTGGCGCCGCTATTCGTTGTTTTCGCGATGACGGGATGGGTTCCGCCCGTTTCAGGACGGGAAATCCTGATGGTAACCGCGGCGCCGGAAACGGCATCAACATCCCTCCTTGTCCGTATCGAGGGAACCGTTACCGACAATGAGCCGTTCGCATTGTACCGGCGGCCGGAAGGCACCATCGCCACCAACGTCACCACCGGGGGCGATGCGGGCTGGATGCTCATTGCAACCAACCTTGTACCTTCCGGAACCGCCGCCGTTCATCATGACACGAATATTATTCAAGGCGTGCTCTATGAATACCGGGCGGAAAAGCCGGCCGTTCTTTCGAGCGAAGGTTTCGGGGTCGGCGGCCTCTCCCTCCCCGCTCCGACGTCACGCGGCGGCATGCTGCTGGTTGTGGAAGAAGGACTGACGAACGCCCTCCGGCATGAGTTGAATCAATTGGTGTCCGATCTTGTCGGTGACGGCTGGATGGTGGATGTCGCGGCAGTACCCCGGCACAACGAAACGCCGGCCGATGCAGCCGAACGGCGCGCTCTTCTCAACAGTGTTCGCAACGCGATTTCCAATGCCTACACCGCGTCAGGCGGCAGCCTTCGTTCCGTATACCTGATCGGCAGGGTTCCCGTTCCCTACAGCCTCGCCGTCCAGGAGCCGGCGTACGCAGCCAGCCTTCCTCCCTGGCCGCCGGACGGACATCAGGAACACGCGGGCTGCTGGCCGGCCGACCAGTATTACGCGGACCTGTTCCAGGACTTTACCAATCTGAATTACCAATGGACGGACTCGACAAGAGCCTGGACCAACCAGGGAATTCCGCGGTGTTCGACGGTTCCCGGCGATGGCAAATTCGACAACTATCGGGCGGCTACCCGGCTGGACCTGCAACTCGGTCGCGTCGACTTTTCGAACCTTCCCGGATCACCGCTGCCCGAAACCGAGCGGGTGCGGCAGTACCTGGACAAGGTTCACCGCTACCGGATGGGCCAGATACCCATGACGCGCAGCGCCGCGGTCAGTTCGCCCTATGCCTCGGTCCGCCTGACCTTCCCCTCCTGGTTTGGAACGAATGCCTATACCCTTTCCACGAACCTGCTGGATGACATCACCGGGACCAACGGGCTCTACGGAGTGTTCGCCAACGGCGCCGGAAGTTTCACGTCCGTCGGCACGCACTACACCAGTTGGGACCTGATGAACAGTCGGCCCAGGATATTCCTGCACATGGCGCACGGGAGCTACTTCGGTGACTGGGACTCGGAAAACAACCTGCTTCGGGCGGCCCTCGCCGGACCGGAAGGCGCCCTGGTTTCGCTCGACGCGATGGACTTCTCATATGCCAGCCCTTCCAATCCGCATTACCATGTCGCCCCGGACTGGTCGCTCTGCCACATGGCGCTTGGCGAAACGGTGGGCTACGGCGTTCGACACTCACTGAACCGGACGTTTCAGGCAACGTGGATCTATACGGCTCGCCCCAGTGCGCACTTTGCTCTCCTCGGGGATCCCTCCCTCCGCCTGTTTCCGGTTCAGCCGGTTCCGTCCTGCCGAACACGGATCAACGGAAACGATGTCATCCTGACGTGGGAACCATCACCCGACCCGCAGGTAACCGGCTACCATATCTACGCATCCACCAACGGCCTGCAGGGATCTTATACCAAGCTCCATTCCGGCCGGATCACGACAACCTCCCTGACCCATGCCGGGGCGATGCCCGCGACCGTCCACTACCAGGTACGGGCGGTGCGGGATGAACAAACCGGCGCCGGCACGTACGAGAATACCGCGTTGGCAGCCTTTGCCATCGAGTCCGACAGTGAACGCCCCTACATATCGATCCTTCCCGTGCAACTTCTCGCCGCCGAGGACGGCAGCGAAACCGGATGTGTCGTCATCACCAGATCCGGCAATGCGTCGGCCGGATTGACCGTTTATCTGACCGTGAGCGGATCCGCGGATGCGTCGGATTACACCGCCGGCACGACCGATTCCATCCTGATTCCGCCGGGAACGAATGCAGCGACTCTATCCGTCACCGGCCAGGCCGATGATGTACTGGAAGGTACGGAAACTCTTACATTCGAACTCGCACCGGATCCTGCGTATCAAGCAGGCATTTCCACACGTCAAACCATCTACATCGCTGATCATGACACCATGCCGACCGCTCCCGGCGGCATGTCCGCGGTCGAGATCAACACCAACGCCGTCCTGACCTGGCAGGACCTGGCGACAAATGAAACACGATACGTTATTGAGCGCCGGCTGCAGACCGGGGGAACGGAGACTGTGCTGGACAATGAAAACGCCGACCTGGTGACCGCTTTCGCGCAATCCGGCACATGGGAGGACCTCGGCTTCGAGAACGCATATGACGGAACCTGCCTGGGTATCAAGAAAGTCGATGGAGACTCTCATGTCGACTATGCCGTCGGCCGGGCCGTCACCGGCCTCCAGGACCTGGCATGGTGGCACCCCTCGGGCAGCGTTGATGGAATTCTGACCGATTCGCAACACCTTTACATCCACCATGCGGGCGGAAGCAATGACGTCGTCATCAACATGCAGGTGAACGGCGCATCCTGGAAACCGCTCGGGCGCTATGATCTGAACACGGGCAGTTTTGTCCGGGTAGAGGGCGTCACGACATCATACCGGTGGACCATTGCCGATGCCTTGCGGATCGAACGGCCGTTTCTTCCCATCGCCGAGATACCGCCGGACACAACCAACTGGACCGACACATCCGTTCTGCCCGGCTACTCGTATCAGTACCGTGTGCGGGCCGGGTTGGCCAACACGTCATCCCTACCGTCCGAAGCCGTCACGGTTGTCATCACCGGCGGAGGTACCAATGCGGTTCCGGTTGCCGACGCCGGAACCGTTGCCTCCGTCACCGCGGACCGCCCGCTGGAGCTGAACGGAAACGCGCAGGATCCGGATGACAGTCCATTACCCCTGTCGACGACCTGGTTCTTGGTCTCGGGGCCCGGGAGCATGACGTTCGACAACCCGGCAGCCCTGAACACCATTGCCATGGTTTCCACCAACGGGACCTATGTGATCGGCCTCTCGGCGAGCGACGGCATCAGCTCAGTCACCGATACGGTATCGGTCCTGATCCTGCCTGCCCCGATTCCCGGCCGGGGGGCATCCAACGGCACACCCTTCGAGGTGGATGCCTTCACCATCGGGCTCTGGCATCTTGACGGCTCGACAGAAGATTCCACCACCAACGGACTCGATCTATTCCTGGTGAACGGAGCAACACTTTCAAGTGGCGGGCAGGCTACGGCGTGGATGGCGGCTCCCGCCGGCGCCGCGCTCAGGGTCGATAACTTTCCCCAGGCCGTCACGGGCTCTGTTCCCGATGTGCTCACATTCGGCTCCGGCCCCGGAAGGGCGTTGAGCCTTGAGGCATGGATGTATGTGGAGGCCTGGGGATCGAACAGCGTCTCATTCACCATGTTCGGTATGGAGCAGAATTGGGATACCCACATCAACCTTGAACAGGGCTCGTGGAGCCGTCCGGAAGGATGGATTTCGGGAAACCGGGATGTTGCCCTGGCCGATGAGGAAATCGTGGGATCGTACTGGTCGACCAACACCTGGCATCATTTCATGTTCACGTTTGACGGCACCAATACATTCACCGCCAGTCTCGACGGCGTTCGCATCGGTACATCACTGGTCAGCGAACCGAACTGGGGTCGGGGCAATCATCTCAGCCTCCAGTTCGGCAACCTTGTCGGATACATCGACGAAATCCGGCTCAGCAGCACGGTTCGTGTCTTTGAGCTGCCGGCATCCGAGACTCTTCCCGTGGATCCGCCGGTCTTTGACGGCAATACATCCGGTCTCAGCGGCGGCATGATCCGATTGGGCGCAATCACAGCGACAGGAATCCTCTATGCGGTCGACAACCGGACAAATTTGCTGAATGGAGAGTGGACGGAAGTCACCAACGGTATCACCGGCAACGGTGCGCCCCTGGAGATCGACATTCTTCCCGTCATGAATCAAGGCATGTATCGCATGCGGGTATGGCCGGAGCCCTGAATCGCCCACGCCTACCTTAACGAATCTTCATACACAGTAACCTGCTGACCTCGAAACAGTTGCGACAACCACCCGCAACGTGGAGGCATCAACCCTTTCCCGGCCAGATATCTAAGCCTATGTTCCTCAGCAAACCAGGCCCCTCGCTCAATCATACCGCCGATTCTCATGAACCAATCGATTCGATACCTATTGCTTTTCCTCTTCCCGACCCTTGTCGTTCGACCCGCATTAGCGGCCGTCCCGTCGGAATATGAACTGACCGATATCACCGGATGGTCGGAGGCTCAACTGGCCACCCTCCCGTATTTCAAAAAGTTTGTGCCGGTGGATCCGGTCGGCGCCGGGACCGACTTTATCCCCGCCGCCCACAACGGGCAGGGCTTGACCGGAGGCAACCGGACATCCGGCACCACCTGGGTCCAGGGATCGGGCGCCTATGTGGCCGACGGAACACAATCGAATGTCTCGGCATGGCTGCGGTCGGGCTACTGGTTTTCCTATTCCTGGTCCTACACCTATTTTGACGGGACGGATTATCACTTTCAGAATGGCTTCGTCACCCACAGCCCCTTCAAGGATCTCAATACGCTGGGCGATATGGTCGGCTACGCGACCGTGCCCGGTTCCGGCAGTTCTTCCGCCGGATACGCGGATCACGCGTGGATTCTTGATCCGGAAACCGGAGAGAAGACGGACATCACACCGGACGCAACACGTGCGGTTCCGAACGGCATCAATGACCATGGCGATATCACCGGCTACTGGTCGAACTCCAACGGATATCATGCCTTCCGCCGCACTGCCGATGGTGTCTTCACGGATTTCACGGTGACCAACGGCGTCGTCACCCCCGGCGTCATCAACAATCACGGACATATCGCGGGCATGGTTACCATCTACTCCACCCCGCGACTCTACTATCCGTTCTTCAGCGAGGCCGGAACCGAAATGACCGCCCTCCCCCTGCCGTCCCAGGGATCGCCGGATACGGCATCCATTGCCGACATCAACTTTCACGACATCCTCGTCGGTGAGGCCTACCGGTCCGATTCCGCACCCCGGGTCACCAGCGCGGCCCGATGGGTGCGGGTTGACGGCTCCTGGCAGGCGGAGGACCTCAACGAGCTGCTTGCCGACAACCTCGACTTCATCCTTGACCGGTGTATTGCGATCAATGACGCCGGATACATACTGGCGACCGGCCATCTCGACGGAGGGCCTGACAATACCTATAACACCCATCGCCTTCTGCTGACGCCGGATGTACTCGCCAAGCCTGCAGTCACCACGCTGGCCGCCGTCGATACGACATCCACCTCGGCCGTGCTCCGGGCCGTCATCAATGCCGCCGGTCTTCCTGCGGGCTGGCACTTCGAGTATGGAACCTCCACCCTCTTTACCGCCGCATCCTCGACGACCGCGGCCACCGGTACATGCCCGGTGGTGGCCGGTGTCACCCTGACCGGCTTGACACCGGATACCACCTACCATCTCCGTGCGGTGGCAACGAACAGCGAAGGGACGGTCATGGGCTCGAACCTTTCGTTCCGAACATCGTGGAACTGGCCCGCATGGGCGGCGGCACACCCCGGAATCTCGGCTCCCGACGATGACATGAACACCAACGGCGCTCCTGACCTTCTCGATTACGCCACCGGCAATACCCCGCACCCCGTGATGACCATCGTGAGCAACCGCATGACCTATACATTTTTCCAGGCCATCAACGCCGATGGTGTGCAGCTCGCAGTAGATATCAGCCCGGACATGGTTACATGGTACGAAAGGGCCGCCTTTTCTTCAGGTTCCTCATCCGTCACCCAGACCAACGGCATCGAGGTTGTCACCGCGGATCCTTCCGGAAACCAACGGATGATCACCGTGTCCGGCGGATTTACCAACGGTTGTACCCACTACCGGCTGCGCACCATGCTGAAATAAAGGCCTGGGTCTTTCAGGCTTCCAACACGCATTGCTTTTCCCCGGCATTCATCTATCCTTGCTGCGGATCGGGTTGCGGCCGGAAGGTTGAAGCGAGGAGCATAGACGTATCCAAACATGGGATCCCGCCCGGTCCGGACGATGAATCGAAACGTGACCGCATGGGAGACATGTTGAATGGATCATTTACTACTGGCCCGCAGCCAGATGGCCTTTGCCCTCGGGTTCCACATCATCTTCGCGTCGATCTCGATGGTGATGCCGTTCCTGATGTTTCTTGCCTACCGCGCCTACCTGAAAACCCGCGATGATGCGGACCTGCGCCTGACCCGGGCCTGGATGAAAGGCAGCGCGATCCTGTTCGCAACCGGTGCGGTCAGCGGTACGGCCCTGAGCTTTCAGCTCGGCCTGCTGTGGCCGACCTTCATGGAGCATGCAGGCCCGATCTTCGGCATGCCGTTCTCGCTGGAAGGCGCGGCGTTTTTTCTCGAAGCCATCTTTCTCGGCCTCTTCCTGTATGGGTGGGGCCGCATTCCCGAGAAGCTTCACCTGTTTTTCGCCCTGATGGTCGGCGTGTGCGGCCTTGCCTCCGGCATCCTCGTGATCGCGGCCAACGGCTGGATGAATGCCCCGGCCGGCTTCGACTGGGTGAACGGCCGCGCGGAAAACATCGATCCGTGGGCGGCGATGTTCAACCGGGCCTGGCCGCTCCAGGCCCTTCACATGCTGATCGCGGCCTTCCAGGCGACCAGCATCGCCGCCATCGGACTGCATGCCGTCGGCCTGATGCTGAAACCCGGCGCGGTATTTCACCGACGGGCCACGCAGTTCCTTGTCCCGTGCTTTGTCATCAGCTCGCTCGTCCAACCGCTGGTCGGCGACCTCAGCGCCAAATCAGTCGCAGAACGGCAACCGGAAAAGCTGGCGGCCATGGAGGCCCACTTTCACACCGAATCACGCGCCCCCCTCCTGATCGGCGGGTGGCCGGACGAGGAAACCGAGACCGTTTCGTGGGGAATCAGGATTCCCGGCGGATTGAGCTTTCTCGCATTCGGCGATGTATCTGCCGAGGTCAAGGGCCTCGATGCGTTCCCCGAAGACGAACGCCCGCCGGTCGCCATCACCCACCTCGGCTTCCAGGTCATGGTCGGATTGGGCATGCTGATGGTGGTCATCGCCCTCGTATACCTGTATGCCGGATGGAAGAAGATCGATCTGTTTCGCAGGCGATGGTGGCTCAAGCTCATGGTCGCCATGATACCCGCAGGATTCATTGCCCTGGAAGCGGGGTGGATTGTCACCGAGGTGGGACGGCAGCCATGGATCATCTACCGGGTCATGAAAACCGCGGATTCGGTGACCCCGGTGACCGGTCTCGAATGGAGCTTCCTGATCATCGTGATCCTGTATCTGACCCTGGGTGCGATATCGCTGTTTCTGCTCTGGCGGATGATGAAGCTCGAAACGGAGAGGGCCTGACATGGAGATCACCTTTGCATTCCTGATCGTGGCCCTCGCCGCCTATGTCCTCTTTGGCGGGGCGGATTTCGGCGGGGGACTGCTCGAGGCGTCCCTTCACCGTCACCCGAAGCTTCAGCACCGGCTTCAAGCCACCATGGGGCCGGTCTGGGAGGCCAACCATGTGTGGCTGATCGCGGTGATCGTGATCCTGTTTGTGGGATTTCCCGTGGTCTATGCCCGGTTGCTGACCGCGCTGTTTGTCCCTGTCAGCATCGCCCTTGCCGGCATCATCCTGCGGGGGTCCTTCTTTACCTTCCGCAAGTACGACCCGGAACCGGAGAACCGCTCCGCGCTTTACAGCGTGTTGTTTAGAGCCAGTTCCGCCCTTTCCCCGGCCATGTTCGGCTTCGCCGCCGCCGCCATCCTCCAGCCGTTCCCGGTTGCAACCGGTGATTCTCCCCTCACCTTTTCCGAACTCTATATTCAGCCGTGGCTGACCTGGATGGGCCTGTTCTGCGCGATCTTTGTGAATGCGCTCTTCGCATACCTCGCCGCGGTCTTTTTCTATGGCGAAGTCAGCCCCGCGGAAGACCGAGCCGTGATTCGGACCCGGATCATCCTGTTTTTCGCCGCGACCTTCTTTTCCGGCGGCGCGGTGCTGGCATGGGGCATGACTCACGAGCTTGTGAATCTGTCCCGCGCCTTCACCCCGCTTCACCTGCTCATCCATGCCGCGGCATTTGCCGGCATCATCTGGATGATCGTTGCGATCCGGCGGAACCGCACCTGGCAGATGCGGTTGGCCGCCGGGGTTCAAACCCTGGCCATTCTCGGCAACTGGCACCATATCCGATATCCGGTGATGCTGGCCTTCGACGACGGCACAATCCTCACGGTCCGGAACAGCGCGGCGCCGGCGGTCACCATCTTCTGGCTGAACATCGGTCTCGTTGTGGTCCTCGCCCTCGTCCTCCCCCTGCTGGTCTACCTGTACCGGGTATTTCAGGATGCCCCGGATACACAGGCCTGATACGGTCGTCTTGCATATATTGCCCGCCCTTCGTACGCTTCAACAATGACCACCCTTGATGTACGGCAGTCTCTTTCAGCGCTCTTCTTCTGTTGTGCTGTTGCCGGTTGCGGGCCCTCCCGGCCCGCCCCTCATGTCGAGCCGGTCATCGATGAGACCCTTGCCGCGGCTTCCGTGATCCCCCCGGCATCAGCCCGGGCCTGTGCGGAATGTCACGAAAGGGAATACCGGGAATGGCTGGCGTCCCAGCATGCTCACGCCAATCGCCTGGTTTCGGATGACGAGGATGCCGGGGCGTTCACCCCCGACCGCACCGTGGAGGAAGGTTCGTTCACCACCACGATGTCACACCCCGCATCCGGCGTCTTTCGCTTCATCGCCGCATTTAGCAACCAAACCCCGTCGGTTCACGATGCCGAGGCGGTCATCGGCATCACCCCGCTCCGGCAGTACCTTGTTCCCTTCCCCGGTGGAAGACTCCAGACCGTCGATGTTTCCTACGATCCGCGAAGCAACGACTGGTTCAACGCCCAGGGCAGCGAAAATCGGCAGCCCCATGAATGGGGGTTCTGGAAAAACCGGAGCATGACCTGGAACGTCCAATGTGCGTTCTGCCACATGACCGGATTCGAAAAGAACTACGACATCGACACCGATGCCTATGCGTCAACCTGGAAGGCCATGGGCATTTCCTGCGCCCAGTGCCACGGTGACATGACCGCCCACATGGAGAACCCCGGTGCGCCGGTGGACGCCTCGGTGACGGCATCGTCCGACATGATCATGGATAACTGCGCTTCCTGCCATGCCCGG
>JAUIHQ010000163.1 GCA_030432155.1 bacterium
TTGAATACACCGACAATCATCAGGTGACCGCGTTTCTCGAAAAGCAGCCCCGGGATCGGGGTCAGGTCAACGGCGGGGTCTACCTGATGAAGCGATCTCTACTCGACCGGATTCCGGCGGGCACATCCTGTTCCCTCGAGAGGGATGTATTTCCCGCCCTGGCCGCCGAGGGGCAGCTCCGAGCCTTTCCCACCCCGCCCCCCCTGCTCGATCTCGGAACCCCCGACGGATTGTCCGAAATGGAAGCCTTCCTGCGCAGTTGATCCGACGCGGGCAACCGGGAGGTTGCCCCTCCAGGACCGTATCCTTCACTCCGGAGGGGCAACCTCCCGGTTGCCCGCGTAGAGGAGAGGGTGAAAAGAATTCAAGATAATGTGTCTATGAAGACCGGTCAGGCGGCGGGCTTATCGGGCTTCCCGTTCTCTTCTTTTTCCCGGGCCATCTGTTGACCAAGGGATTCCAGCATTTGCTTCCGGCCGGCTATATCCTTCTCCATCGCCGACTTTTCGTCACCCTTGGCCTTTGCCGCTTTCTGCTCCAGCTCCTTGATCTCCGCCGCCAGCTCTTCCCGTTCGCGGCGAAGGTCCTCCAGCTCCGCTGCCTTTTCAGCCTTGTCGAAGATCTTATCCTCCGCGGTTGCAGCGGGGGTGTCGTCGGGTTTCACCGGGGTGGTGATATGTGCGGGAACGAGCTGTTCATCAGGCGCGATCGGTCGCTGGATCATGATCGAGGGCGACGCAATCTCGATGCCGCCTTCATGCAAACAATCAAGCATGTGGGTGCGAAGGGATGAGCGAACGGACAGGAGCTGCTTGACGTCGCCGAGAAAACCCGCCACGCGGTAGGTCACGGCAAAGTCACCGAGATCCATGACCCGCACAAACGGATCCTCGAGCTCAGCTTTTTCCGCCGCCTTGAGCAACAGCGGTGTGATTTCATGATGCGGAATGTCATACCCGAGGGATACGTTGGCGGTGATGATGGTACCCGAGGATCGAACCACGGTGACGGGATGCGAAACCAGGTACATATTCGGAATCGTAGTCAGATCCCGGTCCTCGGTCTGAATCTCGGTATGGAACAATCCCCGTTCCGTGACCCGACCGAACTGGTCCCCCACCCGGATGAAATCACCGGGCCGGAATGCCCCTACTGAGCGGGTCATCAAGCCGGCCATCGCGTTGGATACAAAGGTCGTGGACGACAACGCAATGACCGCGGTCAGCAGGATACCCAGCAGACTGAGAAGGTGACCGCGGGATTCCTCGCTGACCGGCAGTACGAGGACGAGAACAACGAGCAGCGAGGCCGTCACCAGCAGCATGATGATCTGGCGCGAGAAGGTCTGGCTGTATCCGGACTTCTGTTCGCGCCTGCGCAGAACAAAACTGACCAGCGTCATGAGACCGAGGCCGATGCACAGCACCACCAGCAGCGGCAACAGCCCGGGCAGGGCTTGTACCAGTTCTTTCAGACTACCCATACGTCCATTATATCAAACCTGCAGCGCGGCGACACGGGAAAACGAACCCCAACCACATCCGTGACATTCAAGGACTGCATTTGCTAGATTGGCTGGCCTATGACTGAACTGAACGTGCTATCCCGCTTTCCCGGGGCGAATGCGACCTGCATCGACATGGATGAACGATCGGATCCGATTGAGATCCGCTTTTCCCCGGATCCGTCAGGCGGCCGGGAGGCCCTGTGGTTTCACCTGCGGATCGTGGCGAAGGCCGGGGAACCGGCGGGCGATCGCAAGATCCGGCTGACCTGGCTTTTTGCCGATCACGTGCCGGGTGGTGACCGTGCGCCCCATTGCGTGCCGGTCTACACCACGCCCGGCCGTCCGTGGTCCCGGCTCAAGCAGGGAGAGGAAACCCGTGCCCCGAACGGGACACGTCATCTTTCCTGGCTGATCCCCTATCCCGATCCCGAGATGGACGTGGCGTTCTGTTTTCCCTACCCGCCTTCCGAGCTGCAGCGCCTGGTTGAGCGCTCAAAGGATTTCTGGAGCGTTTCATCCATCGGGGTGACGGCCGGCGGCCGGGATCTTCTCCGCTTGGCGAATGAAGAAGGCAAAGCCGGTGGAAAGCAGCCCGGCATCTACCTCGTGGCCCGTCAATATCCCGGGGAGTCACCCGGTTCATGGGTGCTTGACGGTTTTCTCCGCCAGTGGTCCCAGAACCGTCGAGGCGGGTACATTGTAGCCGCCGTTCCATTCGCCGATCCTGACGGCGTTCGGCATGGCGTGTACGGCCGCAACGGAACCGCCGATGACATGGATGCGGACTGGCCGCCTCAGTCAGGCCGCCGGGAGCATGCGTTGATCGCCCGCGATCTCACCCGATGGACTGAAAGGTGCAATCCCATTCTCCTGCTCGATGTCCAGGCGACACCCGGGGCCTGGGAGCATGAAGGTGTGTATGCAGCCACCGCCACATCCGAGAATCGTGCAAGCGCAGGCGAGGAAACCAAGTGGTGCAACGTGCTGGAACATGAATTGAAAAACGAATGGGCCCGCAACCCGTTCAGCGAACATGACCCGTCCGTGTCCAGCCTGATCGCCTGGGCGGGACGCGAACTCGGCATCCCGTCGCTCCGCCTGCATATCCCCTACACGTCGGTCCATGGCAACATATTGACCACGAAGAACTATCGGGATATCGGTCAGAAAATTGCCCAGGCCGTGCTACGACGGAAGGGCTGATCCGGGTTCAAGGATGGTGCCGGTTGAACAAGTAGAAGGCGGCGAAATGTCTCGCCGCCTTCATGCGTTGATTCACTTGGGACCGGATCAGAATTCGAACCGCACGGCCGCGCCGAGCGTGATCACGTCGGTATCGACGTTCTCATCGACGTCCTTGATCTCGTCGAAATCAAGGAACCGGTAGTTACCGTTCAGGTCGAGACGGATGCCCGGGAGCAATTCGAGGTCGAATCCGACGCGCAGCATGTAGAACGGATCATCCGCCCAGTCGCCGTCGGAATAGTTGATGCCGGCGCCGAGACCGCCATACAGCCCGGAGCCGATCAGGAGAAAGCCCTGAGGCGCATAGGTGGTGTCGGTGTTGCCGGCGAAATCGTCGGTGAAGATTTCGCAGTCGAGCTGAAGCTTCGCGAGATCGCCCAGCAGGTGCTGGTACGTCACGACATAGGCGATGCCGTCTTCTTCAACGTTATCCACATCAATGTCATCAATGGCACGCCAGTAGTGAATGCCGGCGCCGATGCGGTTGCCTTCCGCCTGGGCGTTCACGGCCCATCCCATGACCATCATCATGCCGAGTATGCTAGCGATATACTTCATACGGTTCTCCTTTGGGTTGCAGGTACATGCTGCCCGAATCATGTGCTAGCGGATTTCAAGCACCAGCAGATTGACATCATCGAGCAATTCTTCTTCTCCGACATGCCATAACACATCGGCTTTTATGGCATCAATCAAATCCGAGATGGGATCTCCACCGTGTTCCCGTACCACCGTTTCCAGCCGTTCCATGCCGTACAAATGGCCTCGGTTGTTCTGGGCGTAGAGAATTCCGTTCGAGTAAAAGACCACCTTGTCGCCGACCTCGACATCGCGGACGCAGGAAGCGAACACGGCATTCGCATCCATGCCCAGGGCGATGTTGTGGCCGTCGCGAATGACCTCATGCCGCCCCTCCCGCTTGCGGTACAGTATCGGATAGGGACTGCCGGCGTTGGCCAGGATCAGCCGGTCGTGCATCAGGTCGACTACCGCGTACACCATGGTGATGAACTCATCGTCCGGAAGCTCGGTGGTCAGAAGATGATTAAGGGTTTGGAACAGTTCCTCCGGCCGGGTCAGGTTGGAGTAAAAGCCCGGGGTTCGCTCCGCGCCATCCTCGTGAACCGAGGTCAAGGCCATGCGCAGAAGGCCGGACATGATGGCCGCGCCGACCCCGGGTTTCGCCACATCCGCAATGTACAAACCGAGGTGATCGGGATCGATGTCGAAGACATCATGAAAATCTCCGCCCATCATCGCACAGCCGACAAAATACTGATCCACCACCACGCGATTGGTGAGCGGTTTCGCCGCGATAGGCTGCGGCGACGCGGCCATGGTTTCCTCGCCTTCCAGGGGATGTGGCCGTCTCGTCACCAGCGCCAGTTCCTCGTTGGCTGCCCGCAAAAGGTCATTACGCCGCGACAGTTCCCCGCCCATGCCCCGAATTTGTTCATAGGCGTCACGTTGATGATAATAGAGCTGAACAATCATCACGAGGATCAGGGTGAGAAACATCCACACCAGCACAAGGATGATCCGCATCAGCAGCAATTTCTGCTGCACGGTGCGGGCGGTGATATCCACGCCGACAATACCCGCCGTTCGGCCGTCCCGGTCGCGAATCGGAGCGTAGCCCGAGATGAGATCGGGATACGGCGGATCGGGTTTGATTTCAAAATCGGCCGAAGGCCGTTCGAATCCGTTCAGAAGCTCGGGTAGATTCTCCGCATTGTAGGGGTTGCCCGGTTGCTCCGATTCCTCGTCGCGGGTGATCTCGCCATCCCGGTTGAGGTCGCGGGTTGACTGGTCGACCACGTATTGCATTCGGAAACTGGAAGCAAACGGGTCGGGCGAACTCCGCATGGTGTAGATGTAGCGGATATCGGGATCCGCGGCGGATACCCGGTCGAGCAGACTTCGGATGCGGAGGAACGGCTCGGTCTCTTTGTCGTCCGGTCCCTGCACCGCGTTCAGGTCGGCCGCATCGATTGAAGCGGCCACCGCGATGGCGACCCCCATGGCATGCTGCCGGATCTCATTCAGCACAATGTGATGATTCGCGGTATAGAGAAGGTAGAACGGAAGGGTGGCGCAGATGACGATGAACAGAAGACCGGTGCCTCTCCTCCTCGTCAATCCATATAGCCCTTTTTTCCGGGCGGCAGACGTCATGGTTGCATGATTACCCCGGCCCTGACTTACGTGCGGCCGGGCTCCAATGCCGCGACTATAGCGGCGATTTCATCGGCGGAAAAGGGATTATATGGCGCATCTTTGCTGCGTACCGCTTCCTGAAAGCGTGCGCTCGCACCGGGTTTCTGCAGGATTGTCGAGCCGGTCAGCTCGTGCAGGAGCCTATCCATACCGCATTGCTTGCGCCTTTCATGCAGGATGTGGAGAACGATGTTCAGGTAGTGATCGTGCCGAAGAACGCTGACGAGAACCGGCAAGGTCCGGACAAAATCCATCGCCGCCAACGCCTGTACCGCATCCATGTCCTGATCCGAATCAAGAAATCGGGACACGGCACGGTATGCGTCGTCCGACGGATACCGCCGCAGCGCGGTCATCAGGGCGCGTGTCACCTGGCCGGTCTCCATCTCCCGGTTCAGCCGGGCGGCCAGGACGTCGCCTGCACCCGGCACCTCGAATGCGGTGCAGAGAATGATGTCCACCAGCGAGCCGTCCTCCTGAAGGCGTTGATAGGCGATTTGCGCCGCCATGGCCTGTTCATCCGGTTCAAGGCCGGCAGCCCAGCCTCGCAGAGCGGACAGCAGGTGAAAATCCTCACTATAATACATGTCTTGGACCAGGCGTTCGAGCTCGCCCGCAAGGTCCTCCCTCGTTCTCATGCCGTCTCCTTCCATGGAAGGGCTTGTCAATCCCGTTACCGTCCTTAGGATACCGTTGCAATTCGATTCTGCAACCATGACAACGAAACTGGAAACCAAGCTTCAGAACGACGGCGCCCCGGACATCCTGACCGCCTCCATAGTGCAGCAGGCGGATCGGGTCCGGAACGGTGAAACCGGTCTGCTTCCGTCCTCCGCGATCGAACCGGTATCCGGCCTGCCCGATCTCGCCGGACTCGCATCCCGGCATGCGGCGGGCATTCGCGAACTTCCCCGCACGGTGATGATCAAGCTCAACGGTGGCCTCGGGACGGGCATGGGCATGGACAAGGCCAAGTCGCTGCTGCCGGTGAAGAACGGATGTTCCTTTCTCGACCTGATCATCCGCCAGGTGCTGACGATCCGGGGCCGTTACGGCGTCCACCTGCCCCTGTTGATGATGAACAGCTTTTCGACCGATGCCGACACAAAAGCCGTCATGGACCGTACCCCGGAGCTAGCCGCGGCACAGGAAGGAATTCCCGCTGGATTTCTTCAACACCGGGTTCCCAAGCTGGACCCGCAGACTTTGGAACCGGTCGACTGGCCGGCGGATCCTGAAAAAGAATGGTGTCCCCCCGGTCATGGCGACATCTATACCGCCCTTGCCGCCTCCGGCATCCTTGATCTTCTTCTCGAGAAAAACTACCGGTATGCCTTCGTGTCCAATGCCGACAACCTCGGCGCGGTCATGGAGCCGTCGATCCTCGGCTATCTGGCGACACAGAACCTGCCGTTTCTGATGGAAGTCACGAGGCGTACCGATGCTGATCGCAAGGGCGGCCACCTCGCCCGGGACCGGGAGGGTCGGCTCGTTCTCCGGGAAGTTGCCCAGTGTCCGGAAGACGAACTGGAGAATTTCCAGGACATCGACATACACCGCTATTTCAACACCAACAACCTGTGGATCGATCTTTCTGCGCTTCGTTCACACATGAAAGAGGCAGGCGGGGCGCCGGCGCTTCCGGTGATTGTGAACCGCAAAACGATCGATCCCCGCGACCCGTCATCACCCGGGGTGATCCAGCTTGAGACGGCCATGGGAACCCTGATTTCCTCCTTCACCGATGCGGCGGCGGTGGATGTTCCCCGGACCCGCTTTTCGCCGGTCAAGACCACGAACGACCTGCTCGCCCTGTGGTCCGATGCCTATGTACTCACCGCTGACATGAATGTCGTTCTGCACCCATCGCGGGCGGACGGCATTCCGCCCGATGTCCAGCTCGACGCCTCGTTCTACAAGAAGATCGATGACTTCATGGCTCGATTTCCCGAGGGGGCGCCGTCACTGGTTCGTTGCCGACGGTTCAAGGTCGACGGCGACATCCGATTCGGCCGCCACGTGATCTGCGAAGGAGACGTTCACCTCGACCATGCGGGTCATGAACAGATCGCTGTGGATCAGCGATACTTCGCCGGCCGGCCATCCCGCTTTCATTTCACGATCAGGTAATCGGGGCCTTTACCCCGGCTATCGGCGCCGGTAGACTCCGCGGAATGCTCGAATGGATATGGCGCCAGATTCGTTTCACCCTGCCCCCGGACTGGGAGATGCTCCAGTACTCCCGGGAACGGGCGGCCGGGCGGTGCGCATTCGCCGATCGATATCGCTACCGGTTTGAAATCAACTGGAAATCCGTTCCCGGCGAACCTGATTTTCAGCGCATGATGTCGGACTATGCCTCCCGGCTTGAGCAGGAAGAAAAGATGTCGGACATCGAACCGGCGAAGATCGCCGGCTTTCATGGACTTACCGGAACCGGCTCCACCGGTCCGGTATCCCGGTTCGGGCTATGGCTGCCCGCTCCCGGCCTCCTGGTGGAAACAGTATTCCTCTGGCCCGATGCCCGCAACGGAGAGCTGGAGCGCCAGATTCTCCGCAGCATCGAGTTTGTGGATGCCGACGCCGACGGCTGCGTCCCGTGGCGGGCGCTCGGTATGCACACCCGCGTTCCCGCGTCGTTTGCTTTTGCCGACTGTACGATACAACCTGCCCGAGCAGGCTTTCTGTTCCGCGGCAAATCCGATGCCGAGACCTGGATCTTCCGGCGCTACGGCATGATCCGCGACTGGCTTCGCAAACCTCTTGAAGACTGGATCGATGAACAGACCCCGGCCGATATCAAGCATCGCCGGGTCGAATACAACCGGCGAGGCGGCATCGATCGGGTTGAACTTCATGGTCATTTCCGGCCGCGCGGCCTGCTCAAGCATTCCGGCATCTTTACCTCCGCGGCATGGATTCATCCCCAGGACGGGCGACTGTACCACGCCATGCTCACCAACCCCCGCTCGTCCGTTTTCCGGGTCACCGGGGCCAAAGCGGAAGACTTTCTGTCCGCTGCGCCCGAATTTACGGTGGTTCCCAGGCGGGAGGCCCGTTCATGAACGAGGATCAGACAACCGGAGGCGGTGACTGGACGGCGATGCTGAAGGGCCGGCTGATCCAGAACCAGGCCGCGTCGATCGTCAAACGGGGCGATGATGGGTCTCTGTCACTCGGCATCCCGACCCGGAAGCCCCGATTTCTGGTCTGGCCCCTGACCTGGCTGATCCGGCCACCGGAGAAGAAGGTACTTCATCTCGATGCCGTCGGTGCAAGACTCTGGCTGGCCTGCGGCAATGCCGTTCCGGTTGAAGACCTTATCGAGAATTTTGCCATTGAAAACGGTTTAACTTTTCATGAGGCTCGTGT
>JAUIHQ010000164.1 GCA_030432155.1 bacterium
CCATTCGGTCTACACCCGGATCTTTGCCGGGCATGTTCCGGCGCTATTGCGTTTGATTCCTTTTTATCTCGCGGAATTGTTTGAATTCCATTAGGATTCGCTTTGTAGGAATCAGGTAGCGCAATTCCAATATAAGGCACTCAACAACATGGAACGGAAAACCAGACAGCGCGAAGCGATTCTCGGGGCTCTGGAACAATCGATCGGCCCGCTCAGCCCCTCGGAAATCCTCGAATCATCTCAGGAGCAACTGCCGGGGATCGGCATTGCAACCATCTACCGGAACGTAAAATCATTCGTGGATGAAGGTAAAGTTGACGCGGTCAAGATTCCGGGTGAACCTGACCGGTATGAAATCAGCGGCAAGCCGCACCACCATCACTTTATCTGCAAGCGATGCAACCGGGTCTTCGAGGCCCGGGGCTGCCCCGGGCAGTTCGACTCCATGGCCCCCGTCGGATTTCATGTGGATGGGCACGAAGTATTTCTCTACGGTCGGTGCGAGACCTGCCTCAAGGGTCATCCCTGAGCGTTTGCGGTTCACCCCGCACGTACACGGGGAACGCATGACATGAATCTCCACGATTGCGTCATCCGCGATCTCGCCGACACCCTGGAACGGAACCCCTCGATCAAGGCGGTAACCTTCGACCTGCCGGCCCGTCGTATTTCCTTCGCGTATCAGCCCGGGTCCCGCAACCCGACATCCGAGCGGGAGCTGGAGAAAACGATTCATGACCGTAATCGGACCTGCCTGAACGATCCCGGTCTCTGGGAGCAGCAATGCGATGCCTGCAACGCCAACCCCGGCCGGCACATGCCGCCCGGATTGAAGCTGGCCATCCTGCCGGGCAAAGGTTTCATGATCCAGAGGGAGACCTGCAAGACCGCGGAAACGTTCTGGAAGTGGTCCGCGTTGCCCTGGCCGGTTTTCAAGACCCGGCATATTCCCACCGCCGGGGAGCTGGCCGAACTGCCGGAATGGAAACGGGCGCTGGCGGCCGCCATCCTTTGCGGGGTGGCCATGATCAGCGGATGGGTCGCCTCCGCGACCGCATGGCCGTATGCCCCCCTCCTATTCCTCCTTGCCTACATCGCCGGGGGATGGTTTCCGGCTATCGAGACGTATGAGCTTCTACGGAAACGGGAGCTCGATGTTCACTTTCTCATGCTGTGCGTAGCCGTCGGCGCGGCCCTGATCGGACAGTGGGGGGAAGGATCCATTCTCCTCTTCCTGTTTTCCCTGAGCGGAGCCCTCGAGGATATGGCGCTGCATCGGACGGAGCGGGAAATCCAAAGCCTGTTCAAGGAAGCGCCGCGGGATGCGGTGGTCATCGGTCCGGACGGAAACGAGCATACGGTTCCGGTGGATGACATCGTGGCCGGCATGAAGCTGCGGATCCTGCCGGGAGACCGGATTCCGGTGGATGCCGTGGTCGAGGACGGCGCCAGCGCCATGGATGAATCGACATTGACCGGCGAGTCGATACCGGTTGATAAGCATCCCGGCGACCCGGTCTACAGCGGAACCCTGAATCTGTGGGGGCGCATGAGCTGCCGGGCCCTCAAGCCGGTTGCGGAAAGTGCGCTTTCCCGGATCATCACCCTGATTCGCGAAGCCCAGGAGAGCAAGGCGCCGTCCCAGCGGTTCACCGATCACTTCGGCACCCGCTATACCTATATCATCCTCGGCCTCTGCATCCTCATGTTTCTGGTGTGGGGCTTCATTGGGAGCATTCCATGGTTTTTATCCGAACCCGGCAATGCCTCGGCGTTCTATCGGGCCATGACCCTGCTCGTGGTGTCGTCGCCCTGTGCCCTCGTCCTCTCCATCCCCTCGGCCATCCTGTGCGGTATTGCGGCCGGGGCGCGGCGGGGCATCCTGTTCCGCGGCGGTGCGGCCATTGAAGACTTCGCCCGCATCGACCGGATCGCCCTCGATAAAACCGGGACCCTGACCACAGGCGAGATGAAGATTGAGTCGACGGAAGCAACCGGGGATGTTCCAGAGCAGGCCGGGCGCATCATCGCATCCATCGCGGTTCACTCCACTCATCCCGTCGCCAAGGCCATCCGTTCGCTGCATGACCGCGCCGCACAACCACTCTATGATGTTCAGGGGTTCAAGCTGCTTTCCGGGGCCGGGATGGAAGCCCGCGTGATGTACGGCAATGCAGCAATACCGGTGCGAATCGGCAAGCGGGCCCTGTTCCCGGAGCATCCATGGATCCAACAATGTCCCGCACCGGCTCCCGGACATTCCGAAACCTTTGCCGTCTTTGAAAACCGGAGCGCGATGCGGATCATGCTTCAGGATGCCATCCGCACATCCAGCGCCCCCCTGCTCCGGCACATGAAGCAGAAAGGCGTAAAGTTGACAATGCTGACCGGCGACCAGGCGGAAGCCGCGGCCGTCGTGGCCAGGGACGTCGGCGATATCGACTTCCGAGCCGGCTTGAAACCGGAGGATAAGGTCGAAGCGATCCGAGGTTGGCGCGTGGACGGTGAAAAGGTGGCCATGGTCGGCGACGGCATCAACGATGCCCCCAGCCTCGCGGCCGCCGACATCGCCGTGGGCATGGGCCTTCGCGGCTCGGACACGGTGCTCGAGCTTTCCGATATTGTCCTGATGAAAGACCGGCTGGAAGCGTTGGTCGATGCGCATGACATCAGCCTGAATGCCCGCCGCATTATACGCCAGAACCTAATCATCTCGCTGGGTGTCATCGTTCTAATGGCAGGAAGTGCGGCTCTCAGTCTTATCCCCCTGACCATGGGGGTGATCGCCCACGAAGGCAGCACCGTGATCGTGGTCTTCAACAGCCTGAGGCTGCTCCTCAGGAAGCGCCACCGGCAAGATGCCGGGCAAACCAGTTCGATGCCGCCGTCACCACTTGTTCCTTCCATGCCAGGGAACTGAAGCAGTGGTCGGCGCCATCCACGGTAACCAGCTCAGACTCGGTACCGGCTTCTTGAAGGCTTTGCATATCCATTCCCCAATCGAGATGCGCGACGATCGTCTTGACCACATAGCCGATGATACGGCTGCCGCCGGGGCTGCCCAGGACCAGCACCGGATCGCCATCCTTCAGCACGATCGTCGGTGCCATGGACGAAAAGGGTGGGAACCCGGATATCCGATGCGGCCAATGAGGGTTTCACGTCCATCATGTCGCGGATGAATCTCCGGCCCAGCGGCCACCCGCCCAGATCGGCCACACCGGTCTGAGCCCACGCCTGTTCCCGCTCGGGTGTCGCCCGTTCAATAGCAAGAATCGACGGATCATACACCGGACACAGCAACACACCGGCAAGAAAGGGATGGTCATCAGCAAGGGTGAGAACCCCCATCATGCCGCCCATGCTCATCCCCAGCAACCCCATCTTTCCGGCATCCACCTGCGGGTGCTCGGACCAGAAAGCGCTGGCGGTTCCCACATCCTCTTTCAACGTTGCCAGGGTCATGTCGGAAAACTCACCGGAACTGTCGCCCGAGCCCCGGTAGTCAAAGCGAAGCGAGGCAATCCCCCGCTCCGCCAAGCGGCGGGCGATGGCAATGAACAGGCGGTGGGATTCGAATTTATTGCCGGTAAATCCATGACAGAAGACGACACCCGGCACACGTTTCGAGGGATCGGATGGTAGATGCATCACCGCAATCAGTTGCCCGGTGCCGATCGGAATGGCGGTTGGTGTTTCGACGAACGACTTGTCAGAACTCATAGGGCGGACCTTTCAAGATAGCCTGAATAACCGGGCTTTTCCCGCATGTATAGGCATCCCGGTCACCGGGATGCAAGCGTGACAACCGGACCTTGCATACCTCATAGGCATCGCGGGCAACCGGATCCTCCCGCAAGCGATCGCGCAGGGCCAGCCATTCATCCCACAACCGGTGGCCGACCCGGACAACATGCAGATGAATGCGGGTCGGGATTCCTTTGCGGAAGAAACGGCGACCCGGAAGACCGTATTCACCCAGGGCCCGGTAGCCCGCTTCCACCAGCAAGCGCTCAACAACCGGCTCTGATTCCGGCCCCTTCACCCGCAGGGCGATATCGATGATCGGTTTGGCCTTCATCCCCCGAACGGCTGTGCTGCCGATGTGCTCAATGTCGAGCATGCCGGGAAGCTGTATTGCCAAGAGCAGCGCCCGCTCACGTTCGAACCGGCGCTCCCAAGCCGGTTGGTACTCCATCAACTCGACACGGTCATCAGACAGTCCACCGGATCCGTGATCATCGGTCATTGGATCAGCTATGGAAATCTTTCCCTTCCTTCACTTCCCTGACCACCTTTTTTCGGATCACGAAGTCGCCGAACGGTTCACCTTTCTTCCGTTCCTTCGCGTAGGATTCAATCAACGGGGTCAACTCGGTGAGGATCTGCTCTTCGTTCACATTCTCGCGGTAGAGCTTGTTAAGCCGCTGCCCCTGGAATCCCGCCCCGAGATACAGGTTGTAGCGGCCGGGAGCTTTACCGACGAATCCGATCTCGCCTAGATAGGGCCGGGCGCACCCGTTCGGGCAGCCGGTCATGCGGACCAGGATCGGGTCATTACCCAGACCGGCCTTTTTCATCACCGCTTCGAGCTTGTCGATGAGCGACGGCAGATAGCGCTCGCTTTCCGCCATCGCGAGGCCGCAGGTCGGAAAGGCCACACAGGCCATGGAATTCAACCGCAACGCGGACATCGTTTCCGGTCCCGCCACCTTGTATTTCGCCAGCAGCTTGTCGATCTTCGCTTTCCCGGCAGCGGTCACGTTCCCGATGATCAGGTTCTGGTTCGCGGTAATCCGGAAATCCCCCTTGTGGATTTTCGCGATGTCACGCAACGCGGTCATGAGCTGCTGATCCTCATCATCCCGCACCCGGCCGTTTGAAACGAACAGGGTGTAGTGCCAGGATCCATTCACGCCCTTGACCCAGCCATAGCGGTCGCCGGAGCTGGTGAAGGCGAACGGTTCCGCCTTGGGCAGTTTCCAGCCAAGGCGCTTGTTCAACTCATCCTTGAACCACTTGATGCCTCGGTCGTCGATGGTGTACTTCAGGCGGGCATGTTTGCGATTCGTCCGGTCGCCGTTGTCCCGCTGAATCTTGACGACGTTCTCCGCGACCTCCAACACCTTGTCGGCCGGGCAGTATCCGATAACGTCGGCGAGACGGGGATAGGTCGCGGGTTCGCTATGGGTCATCCCCATACCGCCGCCGACGGTGACGTTGAACCCGGCCAGTTTGCCGTCCTTCTCAATCGCAATGAACCCCAGGTCCTGTGAATACACATCCACATCGTTGCTGGGCGGAATCGCCACACCGATCTTGAATTTCCGGGGCAGGTAATGCTTGCCGTAGATCGGCTCATCATCATCGCCCTTCTTTTTCTTCTTTTTCGAGTCCGCCACCTTCTCCCCGTCGAGCCAGATCTCATGGTAGGCCGTTGTTCGAGGTGTGAGATGTGAGCTGATGGCCGCGGCGGCCTCATACACCTCCGCGTGAAGGTCCGACAGCTCCGGATTCGGGTTGCACATCACATTGCGATTCACATCGCCGCAGGCGGCAATGGTATCCATGAGGCAGCCGTTGATCTCGGCAATCGTTTTCTTCAGGTTCCGCTTGATAATGCCGTGATACTGGATGGCCTGGCGGGTGGTGAGCCGGATCGTGCCGTTGGCATAGGCCTGGGCAAGACGATCGATCTCCAGCCATTGTTCGGTGGTGCAGATACCGCCCGGGACCCGGATACGGACCATGAACATATAATACGGTTCCAATTTCTGGCGGCGGCGTTCATCCCGGATATCCCGGTCGTCCTGCTGATAAATACCGTGAAATTTTGAAAGTTGGGTATCGCTCTCGGCAATCGCCCCAGTCAGGGGATCGGTAAGACTCTCCTTCAGAGAACCGCGCAGGTATCGGCTCGCATCCTTGATGCGTTCCACTTCGGTTCTCGCTGCCAGTTCTTCCGGTGTTACATCAGCCATGTGTTTTCTCTCTTTTCATCCCGTCCATTTTCCATTCGACTTCTTCCGCTCAAGAGGGCAACCGGGAGGTTGCCCCTCCGGCTCCTGCCCACATGATCTCACCCAGGGCAACCGGGAGGCTGCCCCTCCGGTATACATCCAACAACACAGAATCAACCATGCAAACTCAGGTCTCAGGTCTCAGGTTTCAGGTCTCAATAAATATCTCTCTGGTACCGCTTCTCCCGATGCATGGTGTTCAGGTATTCTTCAGCCGCATCTTTGGATTTGCCGCCGTGTTTGTGGATGATGTCGAGAAGGGCCTGGTGCACGTCCGGGGCCATTCTTTTCTCGTCGCCGCAAACATAAACATGGGCGCCCTCTTCCAGCCAGCCATAGATGTCGCGCCCCTGCTCGGTCATGCGGTTCTGGACATAGATCTTCTGCTCCTGGTCGCGGGAGAACGCGACATCCATCCGGGTCAGCAGCCCGCTCTTCAGATAATCCTGCCACTCAATCTGGTACATAAAATCTGTGAGGAAATGCTGGTCGCCATAGAAAAGCCAATTGCGCCCGGTAGCGCCGGTCGCCTCCCGCTCGGCCATGAAGGATCGGAACGGCGCCACGCCGGTGCCGGGACCGATCATGATCATCGGCGCGGTCGCATCCACCGGCATTTTGAAATTCTTGTTGTGATCGATATACACCGGAACCTTGTCATCTTCTCCCAGCCGCTCCGCGAAATACGTGCTGGCCACGCCCTTGCGATCCCGGCCGTTGGCGGTATAGCGGACGGCGACCACCGTCAGGTGAACTTCATCCGGATGCGCGCTCATGCTGGACGCGATGGAATACAGACGAGGCGGCAGCTTGCGCAGGGTCCCGACAAATTCCGCGGCCTTGATGCCCTTGCCGGGAAAATCCTGCAACAAGTCAATGATTTCCCGCCCGTCCGTGTATGCCGCATAGGCCTCGAGGTTGGATTCGTCGAGCAGCTTGGCCAGTTTCTTCGAACCGACGAGTTCATTGTATTTCTGCATCATCGGCCGGGTGAGCGTGGTCACCTCGTAGTGACGCTCGAGCGCTTCGCGCAGCGGGACCTTGTCATCCTTGACCGGTACCGGTTCATCCGGATCGAGATTCAGGGTCTGAATAAGCTCACCGGCCACCTCCCGGCAGTTGACCGGATACACACCCACGGCATCGCCCGGTTCATAGGTAAAGCCAGATCCCTCCAGGGACAGCTCAATATGGTGCGTTTCCTTGGATGACCCCCGCCCGTTCAGCACGATGTTGTCGAGCACCTCGGCCGGGAATGGATTGCGCTTGGAGAACTGGCCGGTCGGCGGAGAAACGAATGAGCCGACGACCGCAGCCGTGGGAGCGGAGGACATATCAAGCTTCTCGGCAAGAGCCGCGATCGCGCCGTCCATCCATGCTTCCGAGGCATCCTCGTAGTCAACATCGCAATCCGCGCGGTCAAACACCCGAGTCGCCCCAAGGGCAGCCAGCCGTTCGTCGAAATCCTTCCCCATCTTGCAGAAATGGGTATAGCTGGAATCACCGAGGCCAAGCACGGAAAAATGAGTTCCGGCCAGTTTCGGCGCCCGCTTGCTGGTCAGAAATTCGGACATTTCCTTGGCGTTGTCCGGCGGATCACCCTCGCCATGCGTACTCACAATCACGAGGAGATTCTTTTCATTCTTGAGCTGGGGGAGTTTATAACTGCCCATATTCTTTACGGTGGCTTTCAACCCCCGGGCCAACGCCCGCCGGCAGGCTTCTTCCGCAACGCCCTCCCCGTTCCCGGTCTGGGAACCCACAAGGATGGTGAGCTCAGGGCCATGAGCCGCTGCCGGCGCCTGGGCCGAACCGACGGCTCCCCCGCCCGCCGCCCGGATACCGGCCAGGTAGCCGCTGATCCAGGAAGCCTGATCCATGTCCGAGTCGACTCCCCCACCGTCAACTCCTGACCGGATCGAAGAACTCGAGCGTTCGTATCAAGCGGCGTCGGATCTGACGGTGGAGGATTTTCCATTGGTCGGCGATCCAGCGGAAGTCGAGGAGTTGATCAAGACCGCGCGCGAACTATCGACCGTGTTGGAAAAGAGACCGGAAGCCATGGGAGGAGAACCCTCGAAGGAGGCTTTGAGGGCTTTGAACGTTTACCGTCAAGAGCTGGAGGCGGAGCAAGAGGTGGAGGCCTTGAAGAGGTTGCTGAGCCGCACCGCCCATAAGGGGGCCACGCCGACCGTGGGCGACAAGGCTCCCGACTTTTTCGCCACCGGCCTGAATGGAGAAACCGTTTCGCTTTCTCAGTATTCGGGGAAGGTGGTTCTCATGTTCTTCTGGGCGACCTGGTGTCCGGCCTGCCGCG
>JAUIHQ010000462.1 GCA_030432155.1 bacterium
GTCCGACACTGTATCCGGCACCCTGCTGAACCCGGCCGGCGGCCAGACCGTTGATCAGATCCGCGTGTTCAACTTCAACGCGGGCAGCGGTGGATCAAACAACCTGTACGCGAACAACCTCTCCGTCGTTCCCGAGCCCTCGACCATGGTGCTCGCCGGCATCGGCGTGCTCGGCCTCATCGCCGCACGTTTCCGCCGCCGCTAAGACGGAAAAGAAATAATATCTTTAAAAACAACGGCCTCTGCTTCGGCAGAGGCCGTTTTGTTTTGGGATACCTGTCCCTTCAAGAAGTTGATCAGTGAATCGGGTAGGTGATGAGGCGGCAGTCGATGTCGCCGTTGGACATGGGAATCGATGCGGAGGGTTTCAAGCCGGTTTCCCGGGCCATGACCGGGTTGCCGGTGAACACGAACGCGGTTTTTCCACGGCAGCGTTCCTTGAGAAAGGTCCCAATGCCTCGATAGGTATCCCGCAGGCCGGCATGATCGCCGAGACGCTGGCCGTAGGGTGGGTTCAGGATGACCACGCCGGGGCCGGGGGGTACCCGGGATGAACGGAGCTCGGCGTTCTGGAAGGAGATGGAATCCATGACTCCCGCCCGGCGGGCATTGTTGCGGGCCGCAGTGATCATCCGGGGGTCGATATCCGACGCATGAACCTGAGGTGATGCGGGGGTGTTTTTCTCTCCGGCCGCCCTCGACAATTCCTCCCGGAGCAGAGGGCGATGATCCTCGACAAGGTGGAGAAAGCCGAAGTTGTTCCGCGCCGTTCCCGGTGCGATCCGGGCGCCGATCATGGCCGCCTCGATGGCGAGGGTGCCGCTGCCGCACATCGGATTCACCAGGCAGCCGTCTCCGTTCCATCCCGTGGCGAGGATGCAGGCGGCGGCCAGCGATTCACGCATCGGGGCCTGACCTGATTCCTGCCGGTACCCGCGGAAGGACAACGGTTCGCCGGAGGTATCGAGATAAAGCTCCACCTTCCCGGGATCCCAGTGCAGATGCACCACGGTACGCGACCGGTCCGGTCCGGCATCCGGCCGCCGGCCTTTCTCCGACTGAATCCGGTCCACGATCGCATCCTTCGTCTTCAGTGCCGCGAACCGGGGATCCCGCACCGCGTCGGTTTTTCCCGACACCGTCACCGAGACATAGCCGTCGGCGGGAATCCAGCTCTCCCACGGCAACCGCATGAGCTGGGTGTACAGCGCATCGGGATCCTTCGCCTTGAACTCGTTGATCAGCATCAACACCCGGTGCGCGGTCCGCAGCCACAGGTTCAGCCTGACCGCATCCTGCATCGTGCCCCGCACCCGAACCGACGTCACCGCCTGGTCCTCCACCTCATACCCCAGCGCCCGCACCTCCCCGGCAAGAATGCCGGCGATGCCGCGGGGACAGGTCAGATGAAGGATCGATGCATACATGCCGCCACGATTCCAGAGATTGGAAAAAGAATCGAGGCCGATTTCCAGGGATTGGAAAGCCGACAATGATGTCGACTCTCTGTCCGATCTGCCCTAGTTTCTGCGCGATAGGACCAACAGGCAGGAGACGGT
>JAUIHQ010000165.1 GCA_030432155.1 bacterium
GCTGCCAGACCGGGTTGATGAGATCGCCGCCGTACCAGATGAAGTACTCGCGGTTGAGTTCGGTCGGGAAGCGCACCGCCACACCGTTGGTTACATTCATCTGCTCGGTCGCCCGCAGGAAGTCGTTCACATCATCCGAATCCGTGTTCATGACATACTCGGATGCGTTATCGATGAAATCACCGTCCTGATCGCCGGAGCCGTCGGCGGGATTGGCGGCATCCAGGTACGCGAGGCCATCCTCGTATACGTTCGGGATACCATCACCATCCCAGTCGCTCGGCCGGGCCTGGAATCCGAGGGCGAAGCTGAAGCTGTTGGTGCCGACCAGCTCCACCTGCTGGATCTGGGCCTGGTTCCGCATGGTGTAGGTGTAAAACGGCGCGGCGCCATTTTCATCCACCGCCAGCGGATTGAAGCCCGTGTCGTGATCCGGACCGCCGTACTGGATAAACGCGGCGACGGTCGTCCCGTAGTTGGTGTTCACCACCGAAACCGTCGTGCCGTCATCTTCAAGGAAGCCGAGCGTCTGCTGGCCGCGCAGCAGCAGGTCATACAGATTCGGCGACAGGCCGTTCCGGATATACAGAGGCTGGCCGGCCATGGCGCCGGTGAGGGAATAGGCGACATGGAACGCCCAGTGTTTGGGGCCGAGGGTCACGGTCTTCTGAACTTCCGTGTCGGCCGACAGGATCTGCCAGCCGTTGCTGACCGGCGTGAAGATGAACAGGTCATTGACGTAGGCCGATGTGCCCCCGCCTTTGGGCGTATACCAATCCTTCAACCCGGATGTCCGGAATGCACCGATCACACCGTTTGTATCGGCATTGAAGGCGCCCTCGTGCTCCGTCTCGCTGCCCGCATAATTCACCAGGTTCCCGAGGGCCTGGTACACGGTTCCGTCAAGGATGTCGCGAACCCACGCGCCGACCATCCGGCCGCCCGAGCGCTCGAAGTAGGCAAACAGCCGATCGTTGTAGATGATGTACTCGTCTTCACCGTCGTGGTCGATGTCCTCGGCCCCGGTCTGGGTCTCGGTGACCAGGCCGGCCGAGCCCGCCCAGTCATCCACCCGCTCATAGACCGCGGCCATGCGGGTCTGGGCCTGGGCGATCGCCGCGAAATCTGCGATATCGTTGTTCGACGTATCCGGGTTGATGTAGGTCCCGATGCTGAACTTCCTGAGGTCCACGTCATCCTGATCGTGGAACGCGGTCTGGAATGTCGAGGCGTGCAGCGCCGCGCGGGCAAGCAGGGAGAGGTTGGAGTCTCCGGTGGCGATGACGTCATCCCACGTGTTGGTGATGATGCCCTCGGAATACATCATCCCGTATCGCGTTCCGACATTGGTGCCGGGGCGGATCTCGAAGAACTTGTTCTCGAGACTCTCTTCCTGGGCATTCCCCACGTACCAGTTGTCGTAGTTGCCCTGGGTCGCAAAGTTGATGTAGTTGTGCGAGGTCTTTTCACGCGATGCCGTGCCCCGGTCCACCTGGAACCAGTTGTCCCCCACCCCGTCGACCGATGCATCGACCTCACCGAGCAGGATCTGCTCCAGGGCCACGATTTGAATCCACGGATGATTCGCCATCCACCGGATGTTGGCATCGTAGCCGTCGGCATTGCCGTTGCTGCCGAAGTCCTCCCAGTTGCTGAGCAGCACCACGACCTGATCCTGGGCGCCCCGCGCCTTGCGGTTGAACAGTTGCCGCAGAGAGATGTCGAGCCCGCCGTCATCATTGCTGAACCGGAAGTCGCCGGCGCCATTGTTGATCGCGAAGACTTCGGTGTTGTTGATCCGGTTGATGCGGTACCCGTCATCGCCGAGGGCCGGGGTGCGGCCGAACCATTTGAAATAGTGTTCCATCTGGTCGAGCACGGTGGCACGGTACCCGAGAACGTTCCGGACCTTGTTCAGAACATCATCATCGGCCAGCCGTTCCGGCGTCCAGAACACATGGTTGGTGGTGATGGTCACACCGTATATCTGTTCGAGGAACATGCGGGCCAGGGCATCGTTGTCCTGGATGAACTCAGGCGTGAAGTACGGCAGCATGTTATCGGAGAAGGTGCTGGCCATCAGGTACACCACGTTGGTGGCGATGAGATCGCTGATCCAGTCGTTGAACGCCGGCCCATCCCGCCACGCCGGGCTCTGGTTCGTATCCACCCTCGCCCATTCGATGGCGGAGGCAAGGGTCGGGGTAATGTGCAGGTTCATCGGCGCGCGGTAGGCTTCATGCACGGCCAACGGGCGGTAGTAACCGGCGGCGTTGCCGTTGTTGATCAGATTCTGGATGACGCTGCCGGGTTGAATGTGCTGATTCCCGTGAATAACCTGCGAGACCTTGGCCCGGCCCGCCTTGGTATCTCCGCCGAACCACGAATTGATCGCGGTGGGGATCGCTGCCTGGGAGGCGTAGTAATCTTCGGCCAGGAAGTCGTCGTAGAAGGTATCGCGGATGTCGTTCCGCCCGCCGATGTCCCCGAAACCGGGGCCGCCGTCGTTGCAACCGTTGCAGGTACCGTCCTTGGTGGTGAATACCTGGTAGTTCAATTCATCCGGATCGTTGCCGTTCCACCCTGCATCCCGAAGAGCTTGGCGGCTGATCGAGAACTCGACCGCATCCAGCTCGGAATTGAAATAGGCGAACAGGAACCCATCCGGGGTATTCTGGTCCCTCACCTCGACACCGAACGGCGTCAGGTTCTGTCCGATGGCGGTGGAGTTGGTGGTCGGGTTGGTATCCACATACACCCGCCCGGTATTGCCCCGGTCCACCGCAACCACGGCTTCCCACCGGTTGCTGGTCAGAATGTCCACATCATCCGGCAGTGCCATTTCGCCGGAGGAGGGCTGACCGGTGTCGATCACGACATAGATGTTGAGATACCCATCCTCGGCAAATGCCTGCAGGTCATGGAGGTCGACCCGGAAATAGAAGTTGCCGTCGCCGCCCTGACCGATATCGCCGCCGTCCCGGGCATAGAACGCAATCAAATCGCGTGAGGAATCAAATCCGTCATAGGCCAGGTAAACGTCGCCGCCCTGATTGTTGAACCCGCCGCCCTCGTATTCGTCGAGCACGATCAGGTCATCCCAACTCCAGTCGGTGAATTCCTCGTAGTTGGTCACTCCGCCGACCACACCGATCGCCGGGCCGCGGCCGATGGTGATGCCGCCGGTGATTACGGTGCCGCCGGAGTCGGAGAACCGCGGGTTCGTCCCGTTCAGGAATTCCTCAATGTTGGTATAGTCATTGGTAACGCCCATGGTCACGGTGATATCCCCGTCGGGATTCCCGTTGGCGCCGTTGAGTTCGTTGGTGATGACGAAACCGGTGCGGAGGTTGGTGGCTCCGATCACGCCACTGTCCAGCGGATCGAATCCATACTGCTGCTCCCACCCGTCCGGCAATCCATCACCGTCGGTGTCGGGATTGAGAGGATCGGTTTCGGACCAGGTCTCCCCGGCATCCCAGACACGATTGGAATTGATGTCGCCGGCGATCCATCCATTGAAATCGGTATCTTCTCCGTACCCATCCGATGCTCCGTCGCCATCGGTATCGCCATTGTTGGGATCGGTTTCGGTCCATGCGGTATCCCACTGCCGATCCGGCCAGCTCCCCCGCGAACACTTGTCGGAGCCCGGGGTAAGAGCGCTGCCGTCGCCGTCGACCCAGCCGTTACGGTTCCAGTCTTCGATCCCGTCACGGATTCCATCATAGTCGCTGTCCGGATTCGTGGCGTCGGTCGTGGATCCACGCAGCAGGAGTGTGCGGCCGGCGTTGAAATTGTATCCCGGGACACAACCGTTATCGACAACGGTGTTGTAGAACGGCGGATCGAGATCGGGCAGGAAATTCGCCCAGCCATCGCCGTTGGTATCGGTATTGGTATCGGTCATCGCCGGATCAATCGGCACCGACCACCCGAGCTCCAACCCATCGGGAAGACCGTCGCCATCGGTGTCGGGGCTCAGCGGGTCGGATTTCCCATAGATGTTCCAGACATGCACATCACCATTGTTCCAGGTTTCGGGATTGCTGTCGGGAAGATCGGTTGATGTGATCTCGTCGGTATCGTAAATCCCGTCATCGTCGTCATCGAAATCGTTGGTCGATGCGGTGACGAGCTCCCGCAGGACGACCGTGATGTTACGGGTCGCCGAAGCTTCAACCGTGTTGGTATCTCCATCGGTATCGACCCGGGCATGGAAGGTGAAGAACCCCGCGGTCATGTTGGTCCACAGGAACTCCCACAGCTTCTGACCTCCGACCACCACCGGGTTGCCGTCGATGCGATAAGCAGCAACGCCCGCAACACCCGTGCCGGAGAACGCGTCCTTCAATGTTGCATTGGAAGCGCTCAGTACCTGGGCGATCTCCACTTCGTTGGTGCCGATGAGAACCCGGGATCCACCGGAGAGTTCTCCATCAAATACCGAACGCTGGAAGGCCGGGACGCCGGCAATCGCGTTGGTACCGGTGTAAGGCTGGGACAGCGTCGCAGTCGTCGCATCAACGATATCCGTTACCGTCACGAGGACGGATCCGGCTCGGACGAGACTGCCGCGGGTCAGTTCGTTCAGGAAGTCGGTTCCCGAGCCGGTCATACTTGTACTGTTGGACGCAAGGCTGACCGTACCCGACAGCGCCTTCTCATTGCCGACAAGGTTGGTGCTTCCCTGGCTGAGGGTGACCCGTCCCGACAATTCGGTCTGAATCTCCTCCACCAGTCCGGCCGAACCGGCGCCGTTGTTGAATTCAATCCAGACATTGGTGGCATCGGTATCGGTCTCCACCTGGATGATGTAGGAACGATCCTCAGGCGCGGGTGAGGCGATGTCCGGTAGTTCAATAACCTGAGGCTGGCCGTTCACATCAAACTCCAGAGGATCGATGATGTTCACGAACGGGCCGGCCGAAGCCGGAGCCGCTTTGACAAACCGACCGGCCTGCAACGTCACCCCGCCGCCGGTGGTGTGAGTGACCTGGATGTTGTGGAGGAAGTTGGTCTGACCGTTGAACAGGTTGGGCAGCCGGAACGCCAGTTCATGATACAGGCCGCTGATGTTGGAATAGATGATGTTGTAATCATCGCGACCCTGGGCCGATCCGTTGATCCGGATCAGGAACCGGTCCTTGAGATCGTTGGAGCTGACACCATCGGCCAGCGAGGTGCTGAAATGCACTTTCATCACATAGTTGGAATCCACAATATCTCCGTCCGCCGCCGGGAAGGCTACGAACAGGGCCTGGGTGGGAGCGGAGGCCACGCCGATCCGTTGAAGGGTCGTATAATGGCCCTCATTGTCGCTGAGGGTGAAGTCGTTGGTATTCGAGGTCCACTCGACCAGGCGCACCTGCATGGTTGCATTCCCGCTGGATGGAATGTTGCGGTAGGTGAAGCGCCATTCCTGGGGGTACTCGCTGTCGATGGTCAGCGACGGCGTCACCCTTGTTGCCCTCAACCACGATAGAGCGCCGCTGCTGTTGGTGCCGTTACCGAACGGACCGCCGGCCACGTTGGCATCGTCGTTCAGTGGATCGCTGTCCTGAACATTGAACCATACCTCCCGTACCGTGGGATCGGTCCGTACTACTGCGCCGTACTCCTGTGAGCCGAGGGTGTCGAAGTCGTTGGCGGGGAAGATCACCTGTCCGGTCGGCGTCGATACATCGTAGTAGAACGTCTGTTTAAAGGTATTGAAAATGGACGATGCGCCCCCGCGTTCGAGGTATGCGCGGGCCTGCAGGAAATTGAACCCTTCGACGAGTCCGGTGCGATAGGTTCCATAGTCGTTGTGGATGGCATGGACCACGGTCCCGGCATTGAAGTTGGTGATCTCCCAAACCCCCATCAGGCTTTTCTTCCGGTTGATATTGGCGTCGTCAAAGGGGAAGGGAACATCCCAGCCGGGATTGCAGGCTTCGTTGGTTCCGCCCTGGATCTTGAAGAATCCCGCCTTGTAACGAAGCTCGGTTCCATTGGTGAGTGCGGGGATGGTGGCGCTCCACCAGTCGATGTTTCCATCGCCGGAGTCCACGGAAACGAAATTCATGGTGGCCACCATGGTGGCCCGGTTGCCGCCCGCACCGCCCGCACCTTCGGGATAGTTGATGCCGTCCACCGTGTAATACACAAAGCCGCGGTTCACATCGCATCCGTTACCGACTTTTGCCCAGATGGTCACATTGGAACCCCCGGCGTTCTCCGGTGCGGGATCGAAGTGCAGGTAGGCAGGTTGCCCATTCGCGGTGATGGTCTGCGCCGGATCGTGATACACGAACTGAGCGGTGTTCTGGTCGCTGTCCCGCCCTGTCTCCCCGGTGTTGATGGTGAATCCGGATGACCCGATGGTGGCGGCGTAGGTCTCGGCGCCGGCCGAACCGATCACATTGTTGCTGGCGGTATCGCGCGCGGCGAACTTCTCCCGCCACTGACGATGGACGAACCGGGCGTTCTCGTACCCGAGCAGCAGGTCCGTTCCCTGTATCGGATCATTGATGCCGGGAGGATTGTCGCGCTGGAACGGATCGCCGCCATACGGACTGAATCCCATCTGTGAGTTCAGGTCGATGCCGCCGTTCAACTTGAACAAGGTTGTGATTGCTGAGCCGTCAACCCGGGCGACGAAGCGCAGGTTGGTCGAACTGGTAATGCGGGGAATCGTCCATTCGTAGGCATAGTCGGTGGGATCGGCGTCGGCCACGCCGTAGGGGTTGAACCCGGGATCGCCGTCCGGACCGTCTTCACGGAGATAGCTCATGGTCCCCGCCTCTACACCGTTCTCATACATGGTGAGGGTTTTACCGCCAAATCCCGCCCATAGGTCCGACGGTTCGGGATTGCGCCAGGAGAAGACAAAATATCCGCCGGGCGGGATAATCGCCCGCACTTTGCCGTCTCCGTCAACCGTGGCGTAATAGTTCCCGCCGCCGGTGGAATACTGCCAGAGCTTCGCCCCCGGCGCGAACGAGGTGCTGATCTCCCGGTACTGACCGTCAGCGAAGTTGTCGTTCATCATGAAAAGCAGGGTGACCGCATTGCCGGTATCACCGGTTTCCCGGTAATCCACGCGCTCATACGCGACCACATCATTGTCCGCCCATCGGCCGACCTGCTCCCCGCGGGCAAAGTGATTGTGGACATACACCATATTGGGAAGACGATTGTCGCCGAACTGGCCGAGGAAGTTGACATTGGCATGGCGGGGAAAGGCGCCGCCGCTCTGGCCGAGGGTTTCGGCTTCGTTGTAGCCGTCAGTGTAGATGTTGGGATACCCGCGGCGGGTCAGGTAGAACGCATGCTGAAGTTCGCGGGCCGAGGAATAGTCGCTATCGTGGCTGTTGGCAAACTGAACGCCGGTGTCGGCGGAGAACCCGCCCCCGCCCGGCTGGTCAAGACCGGAGAGATCGCCCCACGGCGCGCCGAGGATCCCGTTGAGCTTATCGCGCAGGGGGGCATCTTTCAGGCGCATGCCGGAATTGATGTACCCGTCGAAGCCCGGGGGTTGGCCGAGGTGTTCGCCGAACATCATCGCATCGTCACGTGCCTGGTAAATGTTGAAGAAGGAATCGCGATGATTGTTCCAGTCGCTGAATCCGCGGGTCAGGTTGAACTGCATCTGGGCGCCGCCGGTATACCCGTCCCCGCTGTAATCCTTGTCGCCACCGAATTGCGCACCGAAAAAGTAATCGGGCACATGCTTGACCGCATCCAGCCGGAGGCCGTCGGCCCGGGTTTTATCCATCAGCCACCGGGCGGCGCGGATCAGGTAGGCGTTGACATCTTCGGACACGGGATCGCCCATGTTGTAGATGCCGTCTCCGTATCCGTGCGCGGCATCCTGCCACCCCACCCGATCGGGATCGAGGCCGGTATCCTCAAACGGTTCGCTGGTTTCCCCGACATCATGCTGCCCGTTGCTGTTGACGTCTTCCCAGTCAAACCGTCCATTCCCCGCCCCGGTATTCGTGGCGCCGTAGCCGGTATCCTGGAACGGCTCTTTGTTGGCGAAGGTGTACACGTTGAAGCTGCCGCCGGGATTGGAGACGGAAAAGGGAAGCCCGAGATCGAGGTAGTACTCGGGATTGTCAGGCTGCCGGACAAACGAAATTTTCGGGTGATCATCCCCCTCGTTTGCGCCGAAATTGGTGTTGGGATTCTCGTGGGCGATATCGATGAGATCGGACAGGCCGAGATTCTGGACCTGCCAGGTGTCGTTCCAGTCGCGGGCGTGGAGGGCGTGGCGACCGAGCTCGGCGGCGAGTTTGCGAACCCGCGGGCTGCCGGCCCGTGGCCCGTACAG
>JAUIHQ010000166.1 GCA_030432155.1 bacterium
TATCTGCTGCGTCCGGTTTCCGCGGTGCTGGTCTATATGGCCCTGTCGGTGAGCTGGGCGGCAGCCCTGCCCGGCCGGGGGCCGAACGTCATGGGGTTCTGGCTGCTGATGGCCGCGTTGGCGCCGTATATCGGCGACAGCCTGTGGCGGCGCCGGAATGAAGCCCGGACGCTCATTATGCTCTGGGGCCTGGGTGTGACCCTCTATATCGGGATCGGCGTATCGCTGCAGTTGTGGATTCCGGGGATGTGGTTGTTGATTTATTCGTCCTTCGCCACGCTCCTGTTGATCATCGGACTTCGGTGGTTTGATGACGCGGACAGCTTGTGGAAGTGTCCATTCCAGATTCTCGGCGGTCTCGGGGTGGCGGTTCTCGCCTATGTGTTCACGTTCCGCGATGTATGGGACGAAGTCGGCTTCAATCATGCCCGCTACCATGGTACGCACTTCATGCACAGCGGATGGTTTGATGTCGGGCTGCTGCTGGTCATCATCGCGGCGGCTCTCGTCAACGGTATGGGATTGTTCCGGAAGCGCAACCTCGCGGACGGCATCTGGCTCCTGTTTCCGATTCTCTGTGTGATCATGTTTGCGATCAACGGCATGTACGATGCGGAGATGCTTCCAACGCTGATCATGAACGGCTATGTGCTGATGCTCGGGATCACGTCCATCGTATCCGGCGTGAGCCGTTCATCGCTGACCCGGGTCAACCTCGGTATGTTGATGACCTCGGGATTGATCATCACCCGGTTCTTCGACCTCGATCTTGCCATCCTGCCCCGGGCCCTTCTCTTTATCGTGATTGGTACGGGCTTCCTCGTTGTGAATCTCGTCATGCTCAAGCGAAAGAAGGTGTGACCATGAAGAAACTGATACCCGCCCTGTTTGTTCTCGTTTGTCTGATCCAGTTGTCGGTTCCGGCGTGGATGATCGGACGCCGCGAAGCGGCGCTCAGGCATGGGGATGTGTACCGGTTCAAGACCCGGCCGGTGGATCCGTACGACGCGTTCCGAGGCCGTTATGTCGCGCTCGACTTCGAGCAGGCCTCCCGCTCTTTCATCCTCGACGGAAAACTGAGCAGGGGGGATGTTGTGTATGCCACGGTCATCGAGGGGAATGACGGGTTTGCCGAGCTGCTGGGGCTGAACCGCACGCCTCCGGATGACGCCATTTCCATCCCCGTGCGGGTCCTGTGGCAGGATCGTGAACGTCAGGTCCGGTTTCGTCTCCCCTTTGATCGTTACTACATGGAGGAAACCCTGGCCCCGGAGGCGGAAAGGAAATACCGGCAGGCGAACCGTTCCCGCACCAACGAGACATACGCCGCGGTCAGGATTAATAAAGGCTTTCCGGTTATCGAGGACCTGATCATCGACGGTCGCCCGGTGGGCGACTATTTCAACGGGACACCAGAAACGACAGCCCCCTGAACCCTCCCCTTACGCCCCCGGCAGGAACCATAACACGGACGAGATGTAAGCGAGCCGTTCCGCCTCCGGCGTAAAGTCATCAAGCCGGGTGATGGTAATGACATTGCCGTTGGTGGTGCTGTTTGTATTTGTGGGCGATGTATTGTCGTTGGTATTCACCGACGGTCCATCCGCCGTTCCGCAGACGGTACCGAAGAACGCATCCTCCACCCAGGTGCCTCTCATGACGCCCTGGTTGCCGCTGATGTTGATGGTGCCGGTGATCAGCACGTCGTTGCCGGCGGTGGTGACGCCGTCGAGATTGAACGATGCGCTGGAGTCGTTCACATTGCCGATCGTCCCGCGGAAAATGATGCCGTTGTTGTCGATGGCCTCAAGCTGATCCCCCGCCTGCATCACGTTCAGGGAGGATACGGTGCTGCCGGAATTGCGGGTAACGAAACGGCCCTCGCTGCAGACCGTGGCGTCGTAACGATACAGACCGGCCACGTTCGCATCGACCGTCCGGGTCACGTCATTCGCCGAATCGATCGAGCATCCCAGCATGACGACTCCCGCCAGAGCGGCAAACACCGCGACGATCCAAACGTTCCAACCAGTCTTCTTCATCAAAACCCTCTTTTCATAGTGCGCCTACCTGCGGTCAGGCGGTTCACCCTACCAGCGATCCCATGCCCCGACAATGCGATATTCGGTTTTCACCCGCCCCCATTGACCGTGGTTCCGGTTCGGGATACGTTGAAGGGTATGACACGGCCCATGAATCGTTTGTTCAGACTTGCCCTCACGGGGTTCCTCGCCGTCCCGGCGTTGGCCGATCCGTCCTTCATGCCCGGGGACGCGGAAAAGCCGGAGAAGCCCGTCTACCGCGTGTATAATGAATCCCTGAACGTATCGAATTTCGAAGTGCCATCGCATCTCTCGCCAGTCGACAATGATAGCAGACTGCCCCGCATGGAGGATTACAGCCGCAGCCCCGGGTCATCGTTTCAGGATCTCGTCCCCCCCATACCCAACTCCATCCAGTCGGTACGGCCGCAGCAGCCTCGTGACGGCGAGGACGATGAAGATCCGCAGAGCGGCTGGGGCTGGCTGGCCGACGAGGTGATGAAGAGCCGCCGGGATAAGGAGGCGGTGCAGGCGGAAGCGGTGTCGGAAGAAGAGGAAGAACAACGAGCCCGGGACGCTCAAGCCCCTTCGGTCCTCCGGTCCTTTGATGACCCGGACCGGCCATCCCTGTTCCGCAGCGATGACGGCATGTTCATTCAATCCTTCCGCGAGGATGAAGAAGACAGAACCGATACCGCAGTCGCCGCGGTCGATGGCCGCGAGCCATTCACCGCCCGCGATGAAGATCTGGATGACCGGAACGAGGCATCGGCGTTTGGCGACAACCGTGATCGTCCGGAACCGGCAACCCGGTTTCAGGATTCCTGGAGCCGCGAAGAGACAACCTTCGGCAACGAGAGCATCTGGGGAAGTTCCATGGTGTTTGGCGACTACGAGTCCGCCGGTCTTGTGGACCCGGAAATCGTCCGGGCTCAGCAGATGGCGGAGCGGGAAAGCCGGTTCGAGGACAACCGTCCCTCCATGGTATCGCAAATCATCAACCATCCCATCCCTCTCGTGGAGAAGTTCCAGGAACGGCAGCGGGACGGCATGTTCGGGAGTCAGGCCGCGTCGAGCTCGTTTGGTATCGCTTCGCCGGGCGGATCCGGGGCCGGTCGCTATGAAACGTCATACGGGGCGCCTCCCTCCGGCGCGGATGCGTTTTCCGCCGGCATGTTCCGGGATTACTCCCGCATCAACACGTTGTCCGGCAGCTATGACGACGACCGCGGTTCCCGGTTCCAGTCGTCATTCGGTCAACCTGCTGACAGCCGCGGCGGCTCGCTTCTTTCATCCCCGGGGACCCTCGGCAGCGAAAGCACGATCCGCTCTTCCGCCCTGCCGTGGTGAGTGCGTCTTATCCGCCTCGCATCAGCAAAAACACCAGGCCCGCCACCCCCAGACGATACCAGGCAAATACGCCAAGGCTGTGCCGGCTGACGAATCGGATGAGGAACCGGATGGCGTACCACGCAGAGACGAAAGACACGATAAACCCGACCGCGAACAGGGGAATATCCGCTGCGCTTAGAATATTCAGATTCTTGAGAAGATCGTAGCCGCAGGCCGCCGCCATGACCGGCACCGCGGCGAAAAAGGAATACTCGGTGGCGGACTTGCGGTTGAGCCCGAGTATCATGCCGCCGAGGATGGTGCTGGCTGATCGTGACATGCCGGGCCACATGGCGATGCATTGAAAAAGGCCGACCCCCAGCGCCAGCTTCCAGGACATCGCCGCGAGGTCTGAAGGATCCGTCTGTTTATAGGCGTGTTCAGCCCACAGGATCCATACCGCCCCGAGGGCCAGCCCGATGGCCACGGTTGAGGGTTGGAACAGGTGGGCCTTGATCAGATCGTGAGCGAGCAGACCGAACAACACCGCCGGCAGGGTGGTCAGGCCGAGAAACACGAGACCCCGTCCGCCGGAGAATCCCGGTCCGGTAGCCGGTTTCAGCAATCCGAGAAACCTTGTCCGGTAGTAAACGACCACCGCGAGAATGGCGCCGAGCTGGATGAACACGTCAAAGGTCTTGGCCCGTTCGCCGTCGAAACCCAGCAGGTGCCCGGCCAGAATCAGGTGACCGGTCGAGGAGACGGGAAGAAACTCCGTCAGGCCCTCCACCAGCCCCAGCAGGATTCCATGGATCACATCGGTCATGGGCGCACAGCATGGATAAGAACGGAACGGGGGGCAAGCTGTATACGGCTCACTTCAACCCGAACAGCGGGATGTCGTATGTCTGCTCCGGCCGGTTGCGTTCGTTGATCAGATCGACGTGAACAACAGGATCGGCGCCGGGACGGATCGTAAGCAGGCCGAAATTGTTGGCGGTTGTGAGCGGCCCCGCCCGGTAGCGGTTGTACTCCTCGATGTACCGGCCGTTGGAACCGCCCAGCGCCATGTTCATCCCGCTGGAGGTGATTTCGGTGATGGGATACGGTACGCCTTCGTCGAGTACCGAGATTTCACCCAGGTGACGGTCGCCGCTCAGGATGACCATACCGTTGGCGCCGGTTTTCCCGATCAGGTTGAACAACCGGTCCCGTTCGTGGGGCATGTTTATCCAGCACTCCCAGTTATGGTCCCGGGGGATCACCTGGATGCTGCTGGCGAGGATGCGCAGGTCCGCCGGCTCGCGAAGCTGTTCCTCCAGCCACGCCCACTGATCCTCGCCCAGCAGGGTCAGGTTGGTGTCGGTCACGCTGCCATACCTCCCTTTTCCGGGAACCCGGTCCTCGAGGCGGGTGAGTGGATCACGGAACCAACGGGTATCGAGAAGAATGATCTGAACGTCAAGGCCTGCCGCCGACAGCCGTTCCGCCTGATAGATCCCTTCACGGCCGCGGATCGGGGAGTCGGCCGGGATGTTGAAAAAGGACATGAACATGTCTTTGGACGGATCCTTCATCACATAGTCGCGTCCCGCATCGTTCTCCCCGTAGTCATGGTCGTCCCAGGTCGCGAATACCTTCGCGCGGGAGGTCAGCTTGCGATAACCCGGCTGGTTCCCCAGCATGTCATACTTCAACTGCATGTTGGCGGGATCGGTGGTGTCGGCATAGATGTTGTCGCCGATGAACAGGAAGATGTCCGGTTCCCGGGCATTCACCGCATCCCATATCGGCTGATCACGGCCCTGGTGCAGGCAGGATCCGAATGCGATACGGAAGGGCTCGGCTCCGTAGAGGGGAAAGGCAAGAAGGACGGCGGCAGCCATGAATCGTATGATCATGGACAATACATGCCCCATCTCCGTCGCTTTCGCAAATGGATTTCCCGGGGTTCCGGCGATCCAGTTGATGAAACGGTTCCGTTCATGATACAAGTATCACCCACATGGACCGTTTCCAGCTTACCAGTCTGATGGGGGTCGTGGTTCTGCTGGGTATCGCGTGGCTGTTTTCCGCCAACCGCCGGGCGATCCGCTGGCGCACCGTGGCCTGGGGTATCGGTCTGCAGCTCGTATTCGCCGTTTTGATTCTGCGGACCGGTCCCGGTCGCTGGTTGTTCGACAAAATGAACAACGCGGTTATCCTGCTTCTCGGCTTTCAATACGAGGGAGCGCAGTTCGTGTTCAACGCCCTGGCCATTCCTCCCGAAGAGCCGGGATCGCTCGGATTCTTTTTCGCCTTCCAGGTCCTGACCACCATCATCTTTTTCTCGGCCCTGATATCCATCCTGTACTACCTGGGGATCATGCAGAAAGTCGTTCTGCTGTTTGCGCGGATCATGGCCCGGACCATGAACATCTCCGGGGCGGAATCGCTATCCGCCTCCGCCAATATCTTTGTCGGCCAGACCGAGGCGCCGCTGCTGATCAAGCCGTATGTCGACCGCATGACCCGGTCGGAACTCCTGTGCGTGATGACCGGAGGCATGGCCACGGTGGCCGGTGGTGTTCTCGCCGCCTATGTCGGCATGCTGAAATCCTACTTTCCCGATATTGCCGGCCACCTGCTGGCCGCTTCCGTGATGTCGGCCCCGGCCGCGGTGGTGATGGCGAAGATCCTTGTTCCCGAGGAGGGAAAACCCGACACCGCGGGTACGGTGTCGCTGCCCTACAAAGATCCCAGCGTGAACCTGTTCGATGCCGCGGCCAATGGAACGACCATCGGCCTTCGTCTGGCCCTGAACGTCGGCGCGATGCTGGTGGCGTTTATGTCGCTGCTGGCCTTTGCCAATTGGGGGGTGGGGCAGGTTGCCGGATGGTTCGGCTATCCCGACGTCCAATTTGAAACCTTGCTGGGATGGGCCTTTGCCCCGCTGGCCTGGACCATGGGGGTCCCGTGGAGCGACTGCGAATGGATCGGACGGTTCATGGGGGAAAAGACCATACTCAATGAGTTTGTAGCCTATACGAACTTTGCCGCCTTTCTGGCCGAGGACGCCTCCCGGATTTCCTATCGCTCCTATGTCATTGCGACGTATGCCCTGTGCGGATTTTCGAACTTCCTTTCGATCGGCATCCAGATCGGGGGGATCGGCGCCATAGCCCCGGATCGCCGGCAGGACCTGGCCCGCCTCGGGTGGTATGCCCTTCTGGCCGGCTCCCTTGCCTGCTTCCTGACCGCTGCCATCGCGGGTATGCTGATACGATGAGCCGCCCATCGCCCGCACCTGTCTGTTCCGCGGGATAAATGCCTCCTTGTTTTTCCCTCACCATCCTTTATCAATGATGGTTTGTTTCGGTTTTCAATGAACGACCCAGAACAATCCAGAAGTCTGTTCCGTCTGCTCCGATTCCACTGGTGGAAGAAGCGTTTTCACCTGTGGATCGACCGGTTCAAGCTGTATGAGCAGGTGTTCTTTATCGTGATCGCGATCGTGATCGGGGTGTTCTGCGGGTTCAGCGCGGTCGGGTTTAATTATCTCATCCACTGGTTTCACAGCATCTTCTGGAATTCCTGGGAGTTTACGCTCGAGGTGGCAAAGGAACAGCCCTGGTGGCGCCTGGTGGTGGTTCCGGTCATCGGCGGTCTGCTGGTGGGGCCGATCATCCGCTTTTTCGCGCCCGAGGCCAAGGGGCACGGGGTTCCGGAAGTCATGGCGGCGGTGGCCCAAACCAATGGCATCATGCGGCTCCGGACGGTGATCGCCAAGGCGGTGGCATCGGCGATCACTCTCGCATCCGGCGGTTCAGCGGGGCGTGAAGGTCCGATCATCCAGATCGGTTCGGCCATCGGGTCGGTGACCGGCCAGTTGATGAAGGTCAGCGGCCGGCGGCTTCGCGTGTTCGTGGGGTGCGGCGCCGCCGCCGGTATTGCGTCCACCTTCAACGCACCGATCGCCGGAACCCTGTTTGCGGTGGAGATCATTCTCGGGGAGTTCGGGGTGCTTCAGTTCAGCCCCATCGTAATCTCCGCGGTAACCGCTACGGTCATCTCGCGGAGCTTCTGGGGCGATGCGCCGGTGTTCCAGGTTCCGGAGTACAACATGATCCACCCGATCGAGATGGGCACCTACCTCGTCCTCGGGCTGGTGTGCGGGGTGGTGGCGGTTGCCTATACCCGCATTCTGTATTTCTTCGAAGATCGATTCGACGACATGAAGCGGGTGCCGGCGATGGTCAAGCCCGCGGTCGGCGGTTTGCTGCTCGGTCTCACCGCTATTTTTCTCCCCCATGTGATGGGTGACGGCTATGCCTCGGTCGACCTCGCCCTGCTGAACCAGAGCCCGTGGTGGATTCTTCTCCTCCTGCTTGTATTCAAGATCATCGGCACATCGTTCACCCTCGGCTCCGGCGGCTCCGGCGGAGTCTTTGCCCCCTCCCTGTTTATTGGAGCAATGACCGGCGGCTTGATCGGTCAACTCGCCCATGTATTCCTCGGTGATATTGCCGGCAACCCCGGCGGATATGCCCTGGTCGGCATGGGGGGGATTGTTGCCGGGGCCATGCACTCTCCGATTACCGCGATCCTCATCATCTTCGAGATGACCAACAATTACGCGATCATCCTACCGCTAATGACAGTATGCATCATCAGCACCCTGCTGTCGTCGAAGCTGAGCCGGGAGTCGATTTATTCAATGAAACTGGTCCGCAAGGGGATTGATGTCTTCCGCGGCCGGTCGCTCGATATTTTCAAACACCTCAAGGTGGAGCAGGCCCTCAAATCCGACATCACAAAGGTCGATGCGAGGGAGAATGCCGAGAAGGTCATGCGTGATATGATCGAGAGCGACAAGGACCTCTTTTACGTCGTCAATTCCGTCGGAGGCCTGATCGGGGTGATCTCGGTGTCCGACTTGAAACAGGTTCTGTTGCATCGCGAA
>JAUIHQ010000167.1 GCA_030432155.1 bacterium
CTTCACGGCCGCCGCCCAGCGCCTATGAAATCGCCAAGCTCGCTCTGGCCGCTTTGCGGAACAAACCATGGATTGAAGAAGGCAATGCCGAGGCCCTGTATGTCGAACTCTCGGCGATTGTCCGACACTTCATCGAAGGCCGGTTCGGCATCCACGCCCCCGAGCTGACCACCGAGGAATTCATCCGCGAGGCCGCGGGATCGCGCCTTCTGTCCTCAACCCAGAAACTGCGGGTACAGGAATTTCTTGAGCAGTCCGACCTTGTAAAGTTCGCCCGTTTCCAGCCGTCGAAGGATGACATGCTGCTGGCTCTCGGATCCGCTGACAATCTCGTGGAAGAGGCCGGCGAAAAGCCTACAGAGGAACCGGCATCATGATGTTCCGGTATCCATACCTGTTTCTGCTCCTGCTGATCATTCCGTTGCTGGTGTATCTGCGCTACTACCGGCGCCGCCGGCCCCGGGTCCGCTTCAGCGATCTCTACGGCATCCGAAACCTGTACCCTGGATTCGGCGTCCTCATCCAACCCCTGTTTCCCATCCTCTATACCATCGGGCTCGTGTTGCTGGTGATCGCCCTCGCCCGGCCGCAGAAAGGCCTGGTACAGCGGGAAGTCCATACCGAAGGGGTCGATATCATTCTGCTGGTCGACGTTTCTCCATCCATGGCGGCAGAGGATTTTTCCACCGTCAGCGAACGCATGAACCGACTCGATGCGGCAAAGAAGGTCATCGACAGTTTCATCCGAAGCCGCCCCGACGACCGGATCGGCGTGGTGGCGTTTGCCGCTGTCCCCTACTCCATCGCGCCGCTGACCCTGGACCATGGTTGGATCCTTCAGCAGGTCCAACGCTTGGAAAGCGGCTCCCTCGGGGATGCCACCGGCATCGGCGACTCCCTTGCCTCCGCGGTCAACCGCCTGCGGGAAAGCGAAGCCAAGTCCAAACTGGTGATCCTGCTGACCGACGGGGTCAACAACACCGGCGAGATTACCCCCGCCAATGCCGCGCAGGCCGCCAAGGCCCTCGGCATCAAGGTCTATACCGTGGCCGCGGGAACGGAGGGCATCGTCCGCATTCCCATGCAGAGCCCGTTCGGGGGTACACACTACACGCGACAGCGGTCGGAGATTGACGAAGCCACCCTGCAGATGATCGCCGAAGAAACCGGCGCTCGTTTTTTCCGGGCCACGGATTTGAACAGCCTGCAGGATGTATATGACGAAATTGATACGATGGAAAAAACCGAGATGGACATCGAACAATACACGCGATTCGAAGAGCGCTTCATGCCCTTCGCCGCCGGGGCCCTGATCCTGCTGGCCCTGGAGCGGTTTCTTTCGCTCAGCCGATGGGGACGGGCGCCATGAAGTGGGGCAATCCGGATCTGCTCGTATGGCTGTGGCTGCTCTTTCCCGCAGCCTGGATTTTGTTCATGCTGCAGCGCAGACGGCTCCGTGCCCTGGAGGCATGGATGGCCCCGGAGGCCCTCGCCCGCATGGCGCCGGCCTGGAAGCGCAAGGCCCTGACCCGGCGGATGCTGCTCTGGATCCTCGGGGCAGGCCTGCTGACCACCGCCCTCGCCCGCCCCCAATGGGGATTTCACTGGGAAGAGGTCAAGCGCCGCGGACTCGACATCATCGTGGTCCTGGACACCTCCAAGAGCATGTTGACCCGCGACATCAAGCCCGACCGTCTCACCCAGGCCCAGTGGGGCATCCGGGACATGGTGCGGCGCCTCAACGGCGACCGTGTGGCCCTCGTTCCCTTTGCCGGCGACAGCTACCTGCAATGCCCGCTCACCATCGACTACTCCGCTTTTCTGCTGACGTTGGATGACGTGTATGCCGGCATGATTCCCCGGGGCGGTACGGCCATCCGCCATGCCCTTGAAAAAGGCATCGCAAGTTTTGAAGAAGGAGGAAACGCGGACAAGGTGCTGATGCTCATCACCGACGGCGATGACCATGAAGGCAATCCCCTGGAGCTGATCGACCGGCTCAAGGAGAAAAATATCCGGGTCTATACTATTGGTGTCGGCACCGTGGAAGGCGACCTCGTACCCACCGATGATGCATCCGCCGGGTCCCAATTTCTCAAAGACCGCAGCGGAAATGCGGTGAAAAGCGCCTTGAATGAACGACTTCTGAGCGAGCTCGCCCTTTCCACCGGCGGCGCGTACATACGGGCTGCGCCCGGCGATTTCGGCCTCGACCGGCTGATTGACCAGGAGCTGGCCAGCCTGCAGCGTGAACAGGGGGATGCCCGGATGGTGCGGAATTACGAGGATCGCGCCGGCTGGTTTCTTGCCGCAGCATTTCTCGCCTTTGTGCTGGAAGCATCGGTGAGCAATCGCCAGAGGAGGGCCGCATGAAGGCACGATTCTGGATATATGCCCTGCTCGGTTTGGCCGCCTCCACCCCGGCGCTTCACGCCGATGCGGTAACCGCATTCCGTAACGGCGTATCCGCATTCAAGCATGAGCGGCTGGAAGAAGCCCGCGATGCCTTCGAGCGCGCCCTTGAACTCGATACGCCGGATGACAAATTCGATCCGGCCCGGGCCCACTACAACCTCGGCAACACCCTCTACCGGTTGCAGGCGATGGAGGACGCAGAGAAAGCCTTTGCCGACGCCACCCGGACCGCGGACATCAGCATCCAGGCGGATGCCTGGTTCAACCTCGGGAATATCTTTCTGCACCGGGCCGGCGCCCTGCTGGAATCGGGGAATGCGGCGGAAGCACGCACGGCGTTCCAGCAGGCGCAGCAGCACTTCCGGAAATCCCTTCGCCTATCGCCATCCCGCGTGGATGCCCAACGCAATTTCGAGCTGGCCCAGCGGGAACTTGACCGCATGGTCATGATGGTTCGGATGATTCGCGATGTGGTGCAGAGAGCGGGGACCGCGGTGGATGAACATCGGTACACCGAAGCTGCGTCGCTTCTGCAACAGAATCGCGAGAACTTTGCCGCGGCCTTTCAACTCAACGAAGAACTGAAAAAGCAATACGAGCAGATGCTCCAGCATTCCGGGGAGGTCGCAGGCATCCTGGCCGAATCCCCCACCGATCCCCGGGATCCGCTCTCAGCTCCGCCGACCGGAGGGCAAACGCAATGAAACGGTTTCTCCTCCTTCTCATCGCGGCCCTTTCGGCATCCGCCATCCACGCGCAGGATGATACCGCCGAAACCTATTTTCATGACGGGGCCAACCTTTATATCAAAAAGACCCCGGAAGAAGCCCTCCCGGTCGTCGAGGAAGGTTTGAACCGCCACCCCAACGACTTTCATCTCCTGCGGCTCAAGGAATTGATCGAGCAAAAACAGCAACAGCAGCAAGATCAGCAGGATCAGCAAAACCAGAATCAGGACTCAAACCAGGATCAACAACAGGACCAGCAGGATCCATCGGAACAACAGAATCAGCAGGAACAACCGGACAACCAGCAGGAAAACGAGCAACCGGAGGATCAGCAGGATTCCGGACAACCCGAAGATCCCGAAGACGAGCAGCCATCACAAGCTCAGCCGCCTCCGCGTGCGGAAGAGATGACGGAAGAAGAAGCCAGAATGCTTCTTGACGCGGCGAAGGACCGTGAGGAGGCTCAACGCGAAGCCATGATGAGGCGTCAAATGATGAACCGGATGGCGCCTCCCGCCCCGGTGGATAAAGACTGGTGATGAAGACCAAGCAAAACAACAGCCATAGAATGTCGGTAGAGGGGGTCGTGATGACGGCGATGCTGCTCATCACCGGCGCCGCCTTCGCCCAACCGCAGGCGACACTTGACGTTCAGCCCCGAGTGATCCGTTTGAATGAACAGGCCACGCTGATGCTGTCGTTAAGCGGGGTTCCCAACCCACAGCCGCCGAACATTGACCAATTGCCCAACTTCCAGGTTCAGTATGTGGGTCAGGAGCAACGGTTTTCCATGGTCAACGGCCGTACCAGCCAGACCATGACCTATCGCTACCGGCTGGTACCCCAGACCAGCGGTGAATTTACCATCGGCCCCTTCCAGCTCCAGGCCGGCGGAACAACTATGGATGTTCAGCCGGTGGACATTGAAGTTCTTTCGGTCAGCCAGCAAACAACAACCCGGCCCGCGGACGACAAGGGACAAACCATCGACGAACTGGTCTTTGCCCGAATCTCCGCCAGCAAGGAGACGATCTACAACCAGGAGCAGTTCTACCTCTTCATCGACCTGTACGTCCGCGGCGTCAACATCGACCGACGCATTTCCCTGAACAACATGCCGACCACCGGTCTTTCGGTCGACACCTTCCAGGAAATGTCGGCCACCCGTGAGCAGGTCAACGGAAACGTGTATGATGTCCGTCATTTCCGGGCCCGGGCCACCGCCCTTACCGCGGGGTCGTTCACGTTCAAGCCCCAGCTCCAGGTCCAGATCATCGTTCCCCGTGACCAGCCGCAGCGCCAGCGCGACAACTTCTTCGGTTTCGAGATGTTCGACCAGATGTTCAACCGCTACGAGACCCATCCCCTTTCGATCGAAGCCGAACCGATGACCATCGCGGTATCGGCGCTGCCCGACGACGGGAAACCTGACTCCTTTTCCGGTGCGGTCGGACGTTTCAACCTCAATGTCGAGGCTTCGCCCCTGGAACTCAAAGCGGGTGAGCCGATCACCATCACCATGGATATCGCCGGTGAAGGCAGCATCGATTCCGTCGCCAAGCCCTCCCTCGCCCTGGGAGATGACTTCAAATCCTACGAAGCCAAGATGATCGAGCGGAATTACGACGCCTCCCGGGGTGTCGGGCACAAGGTGTTCGAACAGGTGATCATTCCCCGCTCGACAAACATCGTCGAGATTCCTCCCGTGGTCTTCAGCTACTTTAACCCGGAAAAAGAGCAATACGTGAGCGTATCCCGCGGACCGTACCCTCTGACCGTTACCGCATCGGAAAGCCAGGGGTTGAAGCTTGTGCAGGCCGAACAGGATGCCGGCAGCTCCACCATCCGACAGCTCGGGGTCGATATCGTATACCTGAAGTCCGCACCCGACGCCTGGTCGCCCGCGCCAACCGGAGCCATACGACCCGGACCGCGCTGGCTGGCTATTCACACCAGTCCCCTGCTCGCCCTGCTCGCGCTTGTTGTCTGGGTACGCCGTCGCGAAAAGCTCGCGGGGAATACCGCCCTCGCCCGCCGCATTCAGGCGCCTCGGCGGGCTCGACCTGCACTCAAGGCAGCACGGGACCACATCGACGATCCCGCCCAGGTGTATGCGAACCTCTGGAGAGCATTGTCCGCTTTTATGGCCGACCGGTTGAACATGGATGACGGCGAGATCACCCCGTCGCTCATTCTCACCACGCTGAAAGATGCCGGCCTCCCCGACGATCAGCGACACGCCCTGGAGAATCTTCTGGCGACCGGCGAACGTATCCGGTTCGGCGGCGGCGGCAGTCCGGACACGGCTGGGCGGTTGCAGGACATCGATCTGACCACGCAGGTGCTGCAGTTCGCAGAAAGAAAGGTGCGATGATGCGGATTCGGATGCTCATCATGCTCGCATGTCTCGCCCCCTGGGTCGCGAGGACGGAAACGACGGACAATGCCGGATTGACGCAGGCCGAAGCGGAGCAACAGTTCTTTGCTGCGGGGGCGGCTTACAAAGATAAAGAGTATGCGCGAGCCGCCGCGGATTACAAATCACTCCTGGATGCAGGGTTCGTATCCGTCGAGACCCTCTTCAACTATGGCAATGCCTGCTTCAAGCAGGGCGACGTGGACGATGCAGTTCTCGCGTATCGACGCGCTTGGTACCTCGCCCCCCGGGATCCCGATCTCGCCGCGAATCTCCGTTTCGCTCTGCAAACATCGGGAGGCATCGAACCGGAGCGAAGCACGCTGTTCCGGATCTTCACCGAATTCAGTTGGCTGGAGTGGCGGGCGGCGACGTCGGTCGCCCTGTGGATTCTGTTTATCACGGCCGGTCTCTGGCTGGTTTTCCGGCGGGTTCATGCCTGGCTCGGCAATGTCATGATGATTGCCATGGTTCTCGTTCTGTTGACCGCGTCCGGATGGGGATACTGGGCCCTGCTCCTTCGTTCGCCGGAGGGCGTGATGACCGGCGGCGAGGTCACGGCACGCTTTGCCCCGATGGCGGATGCAACCCCGGCCTTCTCACTTCCCGCCGGATCCATCATCACCATTCTGGAGGAGAACAAGGATTGGTATCGGGTCGGCACCGGCGACGACACCGGGTGGGTACCGAAAACCAATTGCAAACAAGTCTATCCTTGGAAGCCCGGGGCCTCATGATTTATGCTGTTCCGTTATGACCAGATCTGCGAAGCACAAACCGGATACCCCCAAACCGGAACGGTGGCTGTGGTGGCTGATCCCCATCATCATCTTCGCGTCGGCAGCCCTTCTGGCCCTGATCCATACGGAGTATTTTTCGGTGTTGGATGCCGCGGCCATGACCCGGCTCATCGTGGTTGCTACGGTCATCGCGGTCGGTATCGTGATCATTGCGGCGACCGCCAGATTCTGGGTCCAACGATAACCGTCTATCCGTGATACACCCGTTCGGCCGAGGTGTGGATGCTGGTCAGAATCTCATAAGGAATCGTCCGGGCCTGCTTTGCCATGTCGTCCGCCCAGAAGGCAACGTCTCCATCCACACCCATCAGGGTGACCGTGTCCCCCGGTTTCATCGTGCCGTCAGCGCCGATATCCACGGTAATCCAGTTCATGCTGATCCTGCCGATCACCGGGTAGGCGTTCCCCTCGAACAACACCATACCCCGGTTGCTCAACAACCGGTGATAGCCGTCGGCGTATCCTGCGGCGATGGTGGCGATACGTGTCGGAACCCGGGTGGTGTAACTGCTGTAGTAGCCCACGGCAAAATTGGCCGGCACATCCTTGACCATCATGACGGTGGTTTTCCATTGCAGTACCGGCCGGGTCTCGATCCGCATGTCCGGCTTTCCCGTGCCATAGCCGTAGAGGATGATACCGGGACGGATACCGTCGAGATCCCACTCTTCAAAGTACAGAAAGGCCCGACTGCTGGACGCGTGAAAAAATATGGGATGATCCGCCGACTGCCGAATGGCATCCCGCACCTCAAGGAAACGTTCCATCTGGGTAGGGCCCAGAGAGGGCCGGCCGATTTCAACCGAAGCGAAATGGGTGCAGACGCCTGTCACCTCAATGCCGGGCAGGGCGTCCATCCGACGGAATGTATCGGCCGCCGATGCCCAGGGAACGCCAAACCGGCCCATGCCGGTATCCACCTTGAGGTGAACTTTTAACGATACCCCCTGCCTCACCGCCTCATCGGATAGAATGCGAGCCTGCTCCTCGTAGACAATCACCGCGGTCAGGCGATGCTCGGCAAGCGCAGCAACATCGTCCGCCATGGCGGCGCCGAGGATCAGAATATCCGCATCGGGCGCGGAAACCCGCGCCTCCACGCCCTCGTCGATGTAGGCCACGGCAAACCAGCGGATACCGCACGAGGCAGCACGAGCCGCCATGCGGGATAATCCGTGCCCATAGGCATCGGCTTTCACCACGAGAATCGGTTCGGTATCGCTTCCCAGCGCATTGCGTACCGCCAGGACATTACGATCGAACTGCTCAAGATTGATCTCCACCCAGGAACGTCTCATGCCGACGCATCATGCCGAAACCCATCGCCCGGTTCAAGGGATTGCGGCGTGAACACGTCAACATGGCACATCCCGGTGGGCACCGGGGCTCCATCAGTGTCTCGCTGATAACAGATATGGAGGTGCGGTGCTCAACGCGCCCTGAGTTTTTTGTTTCCCTCGCACTCGCCCCATCCGCTGCGGGCTTGTACCGTTTCGCATTCATGCTACGCTGAATCTTCATGAGATGGTTCGTACACACCTGTGCAGTTCTTGCCCTGTTTATCTACCTTCCCGGTCCCACCGCCGAGGCTGCGAAACGCTGGTACATCAAGGAGAATTGTGAATACGTGGAGAATCCGGCGAATGACGGGGACAGCTTTCATGTCCGGATCAAGGGACGCCGATACTTTTTCCGCCTCTACTGGGTTGATACCCCCGAGAGTGATGACAGCTACCCCGAAAGAGTCGCCGAACAGGCCGCATATTTCGGGATCAGCGACAAGGACGCCATCCGTATCGGCAAGAAGGCAACGGAATTCACCCGCGCCTACCTAAAAAACGGATTCACCACCTACACGAAATACCAGGATGCACGGGGCAACAGCAAACGGGATCGCGACTACGGACTCATCGAAACCGATGCCG
>JAUIHQ010000004.1 GCA_030432155.1 bacterium
TGTCGGGCGGAGCCCGCGCCCGCGAGGTTCCGGTGAGCGCTATCGATACCGCCGGGGAGGTGCTGGCATCGACCGTCACCGATAACCAGGGCGTCTTTGCCTTTCCCGCTCCCTGCCGGTGCGATCTTACGATTGTTGTCGAATCCGGCGACGGCCACCGGGGAACCTGGACGATCCGGAAGGAAACGCTCCCCGCGGAGCTGTCGCCGGGCCCGGAAACCGCAGACGGCAACATACCTGACGATTCCCTCCAGACCCCCGGCAAACTCGAGCCGCGGCAACCGGCGGATACCGATCTCGCAATGCTGCGGGAACAGGTTCGCGAGCTCGCGGAGCAACTCGACCGGATGCAGAACGAAACACGATTGCGGGACATTCTCGCCGGTATCGGATTTCTGTTGGGCGGAGCCGGTATATGGGCCTGGGCCGCCACACGACGCAAAGCGGACAGGCGGGGCTGATGGATATTTTCACCCCCCAGCCCGCTTCATATCTCCGGGAACTTGATCCGCGGGTCCGGGTGGCTTGCACGTTCGCATTCGCCCTGGCCGTCACCTTTCTATCCCACCTGCCTTCGTTGATCATCGCCCTCGCAACCGGCGCGCTGCTCACGCACCTTTCGCGAAAACCGTGGAAGCGGATCCTGAAGCGCACCGCGGTGCTCAACCTGTTCCTTCTCCTCCTTGGATTGTCGCTGGCGGTTTCGATTCCCGGAGAAATTCTGTACCTGGTCGGTCCGTTCATGCTGTCACGGGAAGGTCTGACCCTGGGCCTCGTCATCCTGCTCCGGGCCAACGCCATCCTGCTGACCGTCACCGCCCTTCTCGGAAGTATGGAGCCCCCCAACCTCGGGTTCGCCCTGTACCGCCTCGGCGTCCCGGCGTCGTTCACGCACATCCTGCTGTTCATGATCCGGTACATCGAGGTTATCCATGTCGAGTACCACCGCCTTCGGGACGCCATGCAGACCCGGGCGTTCGAACCCGCGACCAACCTGCACACCTTCCGCAGCTTCGGCTACCTGATCGGATTGCTGCTCGTACGCAGCCTCGACCGGTCGAACCGGGTGCTGGCGGCGATGAAATGCCGCGGGTTTTACGGGCGGTATCACGTGATGCAGACCCTGACCTGGGAACGCCGGGATACTTCATTTACCGTTGCTGCCATCCTCGTGGTTCTGGTTATGATTGTGCTGGAGATCATGTGAACGACCCCCTCATTCAACTGAAGAACCTGTCCTTTGCCTACGATGCGGAACGGCCGGTACTCGACGGGCTGAGCCTTGACCTTCAGCGGGGGCAGCGTCTCGGCCTGATCGGGGGCAACGGTTCCGGCAAAACCACGCTGCTTCACCTGATTGTGGGATTGATCAAACCCCGGAGCGGCCGGGTGGTTGTCTTCGGCCAGACCCGAAGCGGGGAGAGGGACTTCAAGGAAGTGCGACGCAGGGTCGGACTCGTATTTCAGGATGCGGACGACCAGCTTTTCTGCCCGACCGTCCTCGAGGATGTGGCCTTCGGTCCCCGTAACCTCGGTTGTTCCATCGAGGAGGCAAGGGAATCCGCCGTCACCACACTGCGGAATCTCGGCCTCGAGGGGTTTGAGAACCGCGTGACCTACCGCCTGTCCGGCGGGGAAAAACGACTGGTCGCCCTTGCCACCGTCCTTGCGATGAAGCCGGATGTTCTTCTGCTGGATGAACCGGGGGGCAATCTCGACGAAACGTCGCGGGCCCGGCTCACCGAGATTCTCGCGTCTCTCCCCCAGACCATCCTTCTCGTCACCCACGAGCCGGAGCTGCTGAACCGCGTGGCGACCGATGTGGTCCGGCTGGAAAACGGAGCGGTCAAAGGAACAACCTCCAGGCCGTAGTCGTCCGGTCCGCCACCAACCGCCCCGCCGCGCGAATCAGCGCATGGCCTTCATATACTCACGGCGCATGCGGGCGATGTTGTCGATGGAGATGCTCTTGGGGCAGGCGGCTTCGCACTCGGCGTGATTGGAGCAGTTGCCGAATACTTCCCTGTCCATCTGCTCCACCATCCGCAACGCCCGCTGCTTGCGCTCGGCATGTCCCTGAGGAAGCAGGGCAAGCTGGGAAATCTTCGCGCTGGTGAAAAGCGAGGCTGACGCATTCGGACAGGCGGCCACGCAGGCGCCGCAGCCGATACAGGCCGCGGCATCCATCGCCTTCTCGGCAATATCCTTGGATATCGGAATCGCATTGCCGTCCGGGGCCGAGCCGGTGTTCACCGACACATATCCGCCGGCGGCGATAATCCGGTCGAACGCCCCGCGGTCGACCACCAGGTCTTTGATCACCGGGAATCCCTTTGCCCGGAACGGCTCGACCGTGATCACCGCCCCGTCGGGAAACTCGCGCATCCGCAATTCGCAGGTCGTGCAGGCCCGTTTCGGGCCGTGGGCCATCCCGTTGATCACCAGGCCGCACATCCCGCAGATGCCCTCGCGGCAGTCGCTGTCGAACGCAACCGGCTCCTCACCCCGCCCGATGATCTCCTCATTGAGGTTGTCGAGCATCTCCAGGAACGACATTTCGGGGAGAACGTTGTCGATGGAGTATTCGACAAAGCTTCCCGGGATCTCCGGCCCTTCCTGCCGCCACATCTTGATCGTGAACTTCATTACTTGTAGCTCCTCTGTGCCAGATGCACGTTCTCGAATTCCAGCGACTCCTTGTGCATGACCGGATCCTTGCCCGCGCCCTTGAATTCCCAGGCCGCGACATGACAGAAGGTGTCGTCATGCCGGAGCGCCTCGCCTTCCGGCGTCTGGTGTTCCTCCCGGAAATGACCACCGCAGGACTCCTCGCGACCGAGCGCGTCCCGGGCCATCAGCTCGCCGAGTTCGAGGAAGTCGGCCACGCGACCGGCAAACTCGAGGCTCTTGTTCAGATCCTCGGCCGACCCGCCGACCTTGACATTCTTCCAGTAATCCTCGCGCAGGCCCTTGATGTCGCTGATCGCCTGCTGAAGCCCCTTCTCGTTCCGGCCCATGCCGACCTGGTTCCACATGATCCGGCCGACTTCCCACCAGTACTGGCGAACGGTTTTGTTGCCCTTGATCGAGAGGAGTTTCTTCACGGCATCATCCACCTCGTTGCGGCTGGCCCGGAACGCGTCATGATCCGTGGTCAGTCCGTCGGGCCGATGTTCGGCGAGGAAGTCACCGATGGTGGCGGGAATCACGAAATAGCCGTCGGCCAGCCCCTGCATGAGGGCGCTCGCCCCGAGCCGGTTGGCCCCGTGATCGGAGAAGTTCGCCTCGCCGAGAACATACAGCCCCTGGATGGTGCTCATCAGGTTGTAGTCCACCCACAGGCCGCCCATCGTGTAGTGCGGGGCGGGATAAATCTTCATCGGCGTCTGGTAGGGATCGTCGTCGGTGATCTCGTGGTACATCGCGAACAGGTTGCCGTAACGGTCGCGTATCATGTCCTTCCCGAGCCGTTTGATGGCATCGCCGAAATCGAGGTAGACCGCGTAGCCGGTGGGGCCGACGCCGAAGCCGTCGTCGCACATCGCCTTGGCCGCGCGGGACGCGATATCGCGGGGCACAAGGTTGCCGAACGCGGGGTATTTCCGCTCCAGGTAGTAATCCCGTTCCTTCTCCGGGATCTGGTGGGGCGGACGGTCGTCGCCTTTCTTCTTCGGCACCCACACCCGGCCGTCGTTGCGCAGGCTTTCGCTCATCAGCGTGAGCTTGGACTGGGTCTCGCCCATCTGGGGCAGGCAGGTCGGATGAATCTGGGTGTAGCAGGGGTTGGCGAAGAACGCGCCTTTCTTGTAGCACCGCCAGGCCGCGGTGGCATTGGAATTCACCGCGTTGGTGGAGAGGAAGAAGACGGTGGAATACCCGCCGGTGGCGAGGCAAACCGCATCGGCGGCATAGGATTCGATCTCGCCGGTGACGAGATTGCGAACGGTGATGCCGCGGGCCCGGCCGTCCACGAGAACCACATCCAGCATTTCACGCCTGGTGTAGAGTTTCACCCGCCCCTCGTCGACCTGCCGCATCAGCGCGCTGTAGCAACCGAGCAGGAGCTGCTGGCCGGTCTGGCCCCGGGCATAAAAGGTACGCGAGACCTGGGCGCCGCCGAACGAGCGGTTGGCGAGGGTGCCGCCGTACTCCCGGGCAAAGGGAACGCCGGCCGCCACACACTGGTCGATGATATTGGCGCTGACCTCGGCCAGACGGTAGACGTTGGCCTCGCGGGAACGGAAGTCGCCGCCTTTCACGGTGTCGTAGAACAGGCGCCAGACGCTGTCGCCGTCGTTCTGATAATTCTTGGCCGCATTGATGCCGCCCTGCGCGGCCACGCTGTGCGCGCGGCGCGGGCTGTCCTGAATGCAGAAATTCAGCACGTTGTAGCCCAGCTCGCCGAGCGAGGCCGCAGCCGCTCCGCCGGCCAGGCCGGTCCCGACCACGATGACGGTATACTTTCGCTTGTTGGCCGGGGCCACCAGCTTGATGCCGGCCTTGTGGTTCTTCCACTTGTCCTGGATCGAACCCTCGGGGATTTTCGCGTTGAGAATGGATTCGGCGCCCGCGGTCATGCCGCACCTCCGATCTGGGTGAAATAGAAATACAGGGGTAAGACGAGAAAACCTCCGGCCAGCAGCAGGGCGAAGATGAACCCGACGGTGTAAATCAACGGGCTGCATTTGGGCGCCATGGCCCCCAGCGACTGCAGGGAGCTCCAGAAGCCGTGGCGAAGGTGCATGCCGAGCAGGAACATGACCGCGGCATAGCCGAATGCAACCACCGGGTTGGCGAAGGCTTCGGCCACCGAGGCATAGAGGTCTTTCATTTCCGTGCCGTGAACCTCGGTTACCGGATGAGGCTCACCGCCGTTGAATTTGAACATCCAGATGTGGGCGGGGATGAAGAGGAGAAGAATGATGCCGGTGTAAATCATGGACTTCGACGCAGCGGTTACCTTGCTGGGACCGCCCTTGGATGCGGTGACCGCGTACCTGTCGGTCCGCGCCCGTTTCTTTTCCGCGACGACCTGGAAGGCGGAGATGACATGAAACAGGAAGATCGCCAGCAGGCCCGCCTCCGCGACCCACAGCAGAGGGCCGAGGCCTTCCAGGTGGTGAGCATAACTGTTGAACAGGTCCGATCCGGCAAACATCGTCAGGTTGCCGCCGAGGTGGACGATCAGGAACAGCATCAGGAAAATTCCCGATACGGCCATGATGACCTTTTTGCCCACCGTCGATCGAAGGGGTTTGTTCTGGTTCATGATAATTCCTTTATCTGTCTCATGCCCGGGCCCGCAGGGGCGCCGACTTGATCAATATGACGTGTTTCCAGTCGACTTCAACCTGGAACTCGATGCCGGGTGTTTACTCCAGGTTCGGTCCGGTGCAGTTCTTGACCAGCTTGTCGAAATCCTCGCCGGTCATGATGCCTTTCTCCACCACGATCTCGCGAGCCGTCTTCTTGGTCTTCAGCGATTCCTTCACCAGCGCCGCCACCTTGTCGTACCCGAGAATCGGGTTCAGGATGGTGCCCAGCCCGCCGCTGGTCTCGAAATAGTGATAGCAGCGCTCCCGGTTCGCCTCGATGCCGACAATGCATTTATCGGCGAGCATCCTCGCGCACCGCTCAAGGATGCGGAATGACTTCACGAGGTTATAACCGGTCACCGGCATGTGTGTGTTGAGCTCGAGCTGTCCCGCCGCGGCCGCGAGCTGGACCGCATGGTCGTTGCCCATGACCTGGATGCAGGCCATGTTCGCCGCCTCGCAGATGCTGGGATTGATTTTGCCCGGCATGATCGAGGAGCCCGGCTCCACCGCGGGCAGCACCACCTCGGCGAGGCCGGTGTTGGGCCCGGAAGCCAGCAGGCGAAGATCGTTGCAGGTTTTGCCGATATCCATCGCGGTCATCCGCAACGAGGAGGACATGTCGGCCATGTCGGTGAGAAACTGGGTGATCTCGATGCCGTTCTCCGCGGGCCGGAAGGATTTCCCGGAGATCTCGGAGAGTTGTTTGGCGATTTCCGGCCGGTAGGAGGCCTTGGTGTTCACGCCGGTTCCGATCGCATTGCCGCCGGCGCCGATTTCCAGCAGTCGGTCGCGCGACGCCTCGATGCGGCGGATGTCCTTGCGCAGGCTGTTGGCCCACGCCGCGAATCCCTGGCCAAGGGTTTCCGGGACCGCATCCTGCAAGTGGGTGCGGCCGCTTTTGATGATGTCCTTGAACTCATCGGCCTTGGTTTCGAGGGTCTCGATCAGATGCTGGAGCGCAGGCACGAGGTCGTCCACGAGATAGACGCAGGCTACGCGGATACCGGAGGGAAAGATGTTGTTGGTGGACTGGCCCTTGTTCACGTCGTCGTTGGGATGGATCAGACTGCGGTCGCCGCGCGTACCCCCCAGCTCCTCGTTGGCGATGTTGGCCAGCACCTCGTTGGTGTTCATGTTGGAGGACGTGCCCGAGCCGGCATGAAAGACGTCGATGGGGAATTGGTCCTCGAAGCCTCCGGCCAGAACCTTCTGACAAGCCGCCGCTATGGCGTCCTTCTTCTTGTCGTCCATCAGGCCGAGCACGTGGTTGGCCCGGGCGCAGGCCCATTTCAGGCGAACCATGCCGTGAACGATCTCAATCGGAAGCCGTTCCCCGGCCACGTCAAAATTCATCAACGACCGGCAGGTATGCACGCCGTAGTAGGCTTCCACCGGAACGTCGAGTTCTCCAAGCGAATCTTTTTCCACACGTGTTTGCGTCATGAATCAGGATCTCCTTTTCCAAAAATCGGCATCAAAGTCTCAACGGTTGTACCACAACCGCCAACCCGAATCGAGCATCAGGGATTCCCCGGTCGAAGCGGGTCGAACAAGTATTCGAGGCCGTTGGCCTTGATTTCATACATGATGCGAAGCATCTCCCCCAGCTTCCCTTCGGGATACCCCTTGCGATGAAACCAGACAACATAGGGCTCCGGCAGATCGACCAGCAGTCGTCCCTTGTACTTGCCGAAGGGCATGCGGGTGCGGGCCAGGGTGAGCAGGTACGCCTGGTCGATGCTGAGGCCGGAAGGGTCGTCCGTCATCCTCTCGCCCCTTTGTGATGGTTGAGACAGCCATGCATCCCGGGTATTCAATCAGGTTCTTTCCCCCCGGCAAAGATTTTCATGCATCCGGGCGCGGTGACTGGTATGCTGACGGCATGAAGCGATTACGTCAGATTGTAGCCGCGGGACTGGTGGCCTGTTTCGCGGTCGGATGCGCGACCGTACCCGAAACGGGACGAAAGCAGTTCAACCTGATTTCCGCCCAGCAGGAAATGCAGCTCGGTTACTCGGCGTTCGAACAGATGAAGCAGGAAGTTCCGGTCAGCCGGGACCCCGAAGCCAACGCCCTGGTCAACCGGGTCGGGCAGCGTATTTCCGCGGTCGCCGATCTCCCGAACGCCCAGTGGGAATTTGTGGTGTTCGAAAGCGAGGAGGCGAACGCGTTCTGTCTCCCCGGCGGCAAGGTCGGCATTTACACCGGCATTCTCCCCATCACGAAAACCGAAGCGGGTCTGGCCACGGTCATGGGTCACGAGGTGGCCCACGCGGTGGCCCGGCACGGAGCGGAACGGATGAGCGAGGCGTTGCTGATCCAGGCCGGCGCGGTCGGCCTGGCGGTCGGACTCGGGGACGAGGATCCGGAAACGCTGGGACTGGCGATGGCGGCATACGGCGCGGGTGCAACCCTGGGCATCGCCCTCCCCCACAGCCGCAAGCATGAATCAGAGGCGGATTACATCGGCCTCAAATACATGGCCCGGGCCGGATACGATCCGGAGGAGGCGGTTGCGTTCTGGGAGCGATTCGCGGCCTACAACAAAGAGAAGGGCGGGCAGGGCCTGTGGTTCCTTCGCACCCATCCCTTGGATGAAACGCGGATTCAGCGGATCCGGTCGTGGGTTCCTGAAGCCCGGCAGGAATACCGGCCGGCGCCATGACCGGTGTCGAGCTGGTGGTGGCCCGGTACCGGGAGGATCTTCGTTGGCTCAAACGCGTGCCGCATTCCCTGCGGATCACCGTGTATGACAAGAGCGGTGAAGCAAGCGACGGCCTTCCGCTACCGAATGTCGGACGCGAAGCTCACACCTACCTGCATCACATCGTCGAACGATACGACGACCTTGCGGACCTTACGTTTTTCGTCCAGGGCAAACCGTTCGACCACGTACCGGATCTTCACCGCATCCTGCGTCGGGCGGCGGAGGGTATTGAGAAGGTGGATGGATTTCGCTGGTACGGGTTCGTGATTGATGAAGACGACCGGACCGGCGCCCGGCTTTTCCAGTCGTGGAGCAAGAATCCGGACCGGGAGCTTCTCGACATGGAGGGATTCTGCCGCGCCTTATGGCCGGGGCCGACGCCCGACTGCTTCCCCTTCTATCCCGGTGCACATTTCGCGGTCACCGCAGACGCCATCCGCCGCAACCCTCGGTCATTTTATGCGAAGGCCCTCAACCTGGCCGTTGACCATCCGAACGGCGCCCACTGCTTCGAGAGAACCTGGGACCGGGTCTTCGGAGCCCACGGCATTCCCGAAGCACTCCGCAGCGAAACCTTCCCGGTCTTCTTCAAACCCATCCGCAGACACATGAACGGGGATAACAAACAGTAAATCACCCAATCCCCTTCTCCATCCACCCCGGCAGCTCATCCATGGAGGTGAGACACACATCGGCCTGCGAGGGTTCATCTTTATCGTAGACCCGGACGGTGCGGCAGCCGGCGCGGCGGCCCGCGGTCACGTCTTTCTCCGAATCGCCAATCATCCACGAGGCCTTGAGGTCGATGCCGTGTTCCTCCGCCGCCCGCAGGATCATCCCCGGATTCGGCTTCCGGTCCGGGTGATCGCTATCGAACCATGGGCAATAATAGATCCCGTGAAGGTCCAGCCCTTCCTTGCGGACATGCTCGAGAAGCGTGTCATGAATCTCACGCACCGCCTCATCCGTCATCCATCCCCGCGAGATCCCCGCCTGGTTGGTGATCAGAATCGCCAGGTACCCCTTGTCCAGCGCCACCCGCAGCGCATCGACAAACGCCGGCATGATCGAAAAGTCCGCCACCCGCTTCACATACCGCTCCGAATCCGGAGGAGGCACATTCACAATCCCGTCCCGATCAAAAAAGATGCATTTCTTCATGGCGCCCGAGTATTCACGGATCTGTTCTCGATGACAAGCGACCGACGATACAACCGGTTTGACCTGCAGGCGGCATCCGGGTACGTTCAGTTTGTACTGAACGCTTTGTATCGTGGCGGCGTTCGAGAACAATTCGGAGCGGGATGTGAGGGCGGCGGGGGCCGGGACTTCACCGGGACGAAGTCTGCCCGGGGAGCAGGACGTTGTGCGGCAACGGTTTATCGAGGAGGCCGGGCGGTTCACGCAGTCGCTGGGGCTGGGCCGGATCATCGGACAGATTTACGCCTACTGCTACTTTTGCCCATCCCCCTGTACCCTGGACGAATTGGCCGAACACCTTGCCATTAGCAAGGGAAGCGCAAGTACGATGGTGCGGCAGCTCGAGAGCTGGGGGGCCCTCCGCCGGACCTGGATCAAGGGGGATCGGAAGGACTATTATGAGGCGTCGGATGCCTTCGGCCGGATCGTGCGGAACGCCGCCCGGGATATCGTGGGCCGCAGCCTCGACTCGGTCAACGAACTGCTGGAGGAAACCGGCCTTCCGGCGGCGGATCCCGACGATGACGACATCCGCTTTGTTCAGGAGCGCATCGAAAAACTCCGCGCCTTCCGCGACCGCACCCAGGGCCTGTGGAACAGCCCGATTGTGAAGATGCTGATGAAGGCGAAAGGGTAGGCGGGGGATTGGGGGATTGGTTGATTGGATGATTGGTTGATTGGTTGATTGGTTGATTGGGGTATTTGGGTTCTTGGTTCTTCGTTCTTTGTTCTTTGTTCTTTGTTCTTCGTTTTTGGTTTTGGGTTTTTGGTTTGTTTTGTGTTCCGAATTTGGATGTTGGTTGATTGGGTGGGGAGGTTGGGCGGTCTCTCTATGCTGGATACGCCTCTGCGGATCGTGCTCCATGACCGGACATTGGAAACCTATGCGCCTTGTCGGGCGGGCGTCCTGTTTACTTCGCGAACATCTCCTGGAGCACATCCAAGACCTTCCCCTGGACAGTTCCGGAGATTGTCCCGAGTCGCCGGACCAATCGGGTCTTGTCCACGGTACGAATCTGGTCGAGGACAACCTGTCCGCGCTTGCCCTGGAACGAGCAGGGCACCCGGGAGGGATAGGGCCGCCCCCTGGTGGTCATGGGAGCAACGATGACCGTTCTGATGTGATCGTTCATCTCGTCCGGCGATATAACGAGACAGGGCCGAGTTTTTCGTATCTCGCTCCCGCACGTGGGGTCGAGAGAGATCAGGAATACATCAAACCGGTTCGCTACCATTCCCACTCCTCCTCGTCCCATGTTGATCCAGTCTCCGCGGCAAGGTCGAGGAGCTTGTCGTCCCCTGACTCGCTCATACGGGAAAATGCGCCGGCCCAGCCAGCACGCGGCTGTGACGAGGAGCGGATCACCAGCGCTTGGTTTTGCACCTCCATCTCCACTTCGGTTTCAAAACCGCACTGCTCAATCACCGGTTTCGGCAGTCGAATGCCCCGACTGTTGCCAATCCTGATAAGGGTTGCCTTCATGATTACAATGTAATTACGTCCGGCGGGCGCGTCAACCCCTTTGCATGCACCCCCATAACCAATCCTCCAATGAACAAATCCACCCATTCTCCCACCCGCCCTACTCACACTGGCGGATCATCTTTGTTTTCCGTATACTTACCCTTGGAAACGTTACAACGGACCCTGTGAATCATGAATGTTCCCCTGCTTGACCTCAAAGCCCAGTACGCGACGATCAAGGATGAAATCGATGCCGCGGTCGCGGCGGTGTTTGAATCCCAATACTTCATTCTCGGACCGGCGGTGGAGTCGTGCGAGAAGGCGGTGGCCGCCTATTGCGGATCCGATCACGCAGTCGGCGTTTCGTCGGGCACCGATGCGCTGCTGATCTGCCTGATGGCGGAAGGGATCGGGCACGGCGATGAAGTCATCACCTCGCCCTACACCTTTTTCGCCACCGGCGGATCGATCGCCCGCACCGGGGCCGTGCCGGTGTTCGTGGATATCTGCCCGACCACCTACAACCTGTGCCCGAACAAGATAGAGGAAAAGATCACCGGGAAAACCCGGGCCATCATGCCCGTTCACCTCTACGGCCAGTGCGCACATATGGACCCGATCCTCGAGCTGGCCGCAAAACACAACCTGCTGGTCATCGAAGATGCCGCCCAAGCCATCGGCGCTTCGTACCGCGGCCGCCGGGCGGGATCGATGGGCGATTACGGTTGCTTCTCGTTCTTTCCCTCGAAGAACCTCGGCGGCGCGGGCGACGGCGGCATGGTCACCACCTCGGATCCGAACAAGGCGGAACGGCTCCGCGACTTCCGCAATCACGGGATGAACCCGAAATATTTTCACCACAGCATCGGCGGGAATTTCCGACTGGATGCCCTTCAGGCCGCGGTGGTCGAAGTCAAGCTGCGCCACCTCGACGCATGGAGCGAGGCCCGCAAGAAGAATGCCGACCGGTACCGCGCCCTGTTCACGGACCGCAAGCTCGGGGACAAGGTTTCCCTGCCCGAAGAAAAAGAAGACCGTCACATCTACAACCAGTTCGTCATCCGGGTTCCCCAGCGGGACAAGCTCGTGGCCTACCTGAAACAGGAAGGGATCGGCTGCGAAATCTACTACCCGGTTCCCCTCCACCTTCAGGAATGCTTCGCCTATCTCGGCTACAAACCCGGCGACCTTCCGAACAGCGAACAGGCAGCCGACGAAACCCTCGCCCTGCCGATCTACCCCGAGCTGACCGACGCGCAGGCTGAAGCGGTGGTGGAAACGGTTGCCGAGTTTCTGGAGAAAATCTAGGCGGCAGAGCAGCACTTGACGCAGTATCACCATTTGATATCATTTCCGGGTGAACAAAAAGCACCGCAAAACGCTGACATGTGTTTTTGAACGACCGGAGAGATCGGACATTCCATGGCGGGATATTGAAACCTTGATCCTGGCACTCGGAGGCGAAGTCACAGAGGGACGTGGGTCACGAATCAGGATTTACCTGAATGGCGTCCGAGCCGTCTTTCACAGACCTCATCCGGTAAAGACAACAAACAAGGGCGCGGTGAAGTCAGCCAGACGGCTGTTCACGGAAGCAGGGGTACAACCATGATGGAATACAAGGGCTATTTTGCGAGAGTTGAGTTCGATGATGAGCTTGAAATCTTTCATGGCGATGTGGTGAATCTTCGAGATGTTATTACCTTCCAGAGCACTACGGTCAAAGGTCTGAAGAAGGCGTTCAAAGATTCGATTGATGACTATCTGGCATTCTGCAAGGAACGCGGGGAGGATCCGGACAAGACCTATTCAGGCCGCTTCGTTGTTCGAATCGAGCCCGAATTACATAAGTCCATTGCCGTCAAAGCATCTCAAACCGGAGAAAGCCTGAATCAATGGGTTCAGGATCAACTCAAGCGGGCCGTTGGATAAAGGTCTGAACATCCTTCATTCGGCAAGCTCAGAGTCTATCATGCAAGAACGAACAAGCCTCCTGACCGACGCATCGGCGGCTCTGGCGCATGACAGGACTGCCGTGTATCCGGCGGACGGCGACGCGCCGTTTCATCCGGAAGCGGTCTATCCCGAACTGACCGGCCTGGTCTCGGAAACGTCGGAACGGAACGATGCCTACCGGCTGGTGCGGGAATGCCTGGCCGGGCTGGGCCTCGACCGGGATCGTTTCGGCTCCCCGGCGTGGAATCCTCTGGGCGATGTGATTCGCCCCGGCGACCGGGTCGTCCTGAAACCGAACTGGGTGCTGCACGTGAACCAGAAGGGGCTGGGCATGGACTGCATGGTCACCCACCCCTCGGTTCTCCGGGCGGTTCTCGACTACACGATCAAGGCAAAGCCGGGCCGCATCGTGGTCGGCGATGCCCCGATCCAGCTCTGCAAGTTCGACCGCCTGCAGGACTACGGCTTCCGCTCGGTCATCGATCACGCCGTCGCCCGCGGCCATGCGGTCACCGTGAAAGACTTCCGCCGCACGGTGTTTGACAGCGATCCGTCGAGCCTGGAGCTGAAAGAGAACCTCCGCCCGATGGAGGATTTCGTCCTGTTCGATCTCGGCCGGGAAAGCCTGCTCGAGCCGATCACCGGCGACTTCCGCAAGTTCCGGGTCACGATGTACGACCCGCGCAAAATGAAGTCCAATCACGCCCCCGGCGTTCACCGTTACCTCATTGCCCGCGACATGCTGGAAGCGGACGCAGTGATCAACCTGCCGAAGTTGAAGATGCATAAGAAAGCGGGCATCACCTGTGCGCTCAAAAACTGGATCGGCATCAACGGCAACAAGGACTACCTGCCCCATCACCGCAAAGGCCCGGCGCCGGGCGGCGGCGACAACTATCCCGAAGCGTCGCCCACCAAGTGGGCGGCTGAACAACTTCTCGAGCAGGCGTACCGGCACATGGACCGCAAGGCGGTGTATCGTCTCTTCCATTTCCTCGGGGAGAAGGCCCTGATCCTCAATCTCAAACTGGGCGGGAACGGCGACATCGAAGGCGGGTGGTATGGGAACGACACGATCTGGCGGACCTGTCTCGACCTGAACCGCATCCTGCTCTACGGGGACACCGAAGCGATGATGCACGATACACCGCAGCGCCGTCAAATCTCCCTCGCCGACGCCATTGTCATCGGCGAGAACGACGGCCCGCTGAAACCCGACCCGTACGTGATGGGCGGCATCCTCGCGGCGGTCAATCCGGCAGTCGTCGACTGGATCGGCGCCTACCTGATGGGCCTCGACCCGCACCAGATCCCCATCTGCGCCCATGCATTCGGCATCACCGCCCATCCGATCTCAGCCATCGATCCCTCGGCGATCCGCTGCCGCTTCGGCAACGACAACCGCGAACCGGGTGAGCTCGCGGCCGAGCTCGGTCATCACCCCCGCCCCGCTCCGGGCTGGACCGGCCATTGCGAGCGCGTATCGGCCTGACGTGAACCGAACAGATCTCCCTTTCCGGGGTATCATCTTCTTGATGCGATTTACGACCATTATCTTGACGGCGTTGAGCCTCTTCGTGAGCCCATTCACGCATGGGGCGGAGTATGTTGCGGCGACCAACGGAAGCGACGCGGCAAGCGGACTCTCACCCACCAGCGCGTGGCGAACCCTGAACGTTGCCATCAACCGGTTGCAACCCGGCGATGTGTTGAACATCCGTGAGGGGATATACCGGGAGCAGATTCTTGTCACCAATGCCGGCGGTACGGCGGAGAATCCAATCATCATCCAGGGCTGGAGTAATGAGACGCCCGTCATCCGGGGGTCGGTTGTTGTCACCGGCTGGCAACCCCATACATCCTCGATCTGGGTCTACAGCAACTGGCCCCACAACAGCCAACAGGTCTTCGAGGATGGATCCATCCTTGAACAACGGGGATGGCCGAGTGCGTTTCTCAGCGCCACCGCCTGTTCCTGCGCGGACTGGCTCTACATTCCCAACGGTTTTTCCTGCGGCGATATCGTTCCGGGGCAGGGAATCGATGTCGGGAATCCACTGACGAACATGCCGGCGGGATCCTTTTACTACGACCTTGCGGCATCCAATCTCTACATCCGGCTGTCCGACAGCGGAACGCCGGTCGGGCGCGAGATCGAAGTCAGCACGAAACGCGGTATCTTCGAAGACAAGTCGTCCGGCGGCTACATCCACCTTCGGGGTTTGATCTTCGAGCATACGTCGACCATCGACACATCGTATGCCGGTTATCCCGGGGTGGTCATCGGGGTTCACGGCGTCATGGAATACTGCACGGTACAATGGTGCGACGGCAGCGGTGTCGTCCCGCGCAACAACGCCCGTATTCTGCGAAGCAACATCAGCAACAACGGCGTTCAAGGGATCACCGGAAACAATGTCACCAACATGCTGGTTTCGGGTTGTGTCATCACCAACAACAATTACCGCTACTTCAACTATGCCTACTCCGCTGCGATCAAGATGATCCCCGGTTGCGGGGGCATCGTTGAAAGCAACTATGTCGCCAACAATTGGGGCAGTGCGATCTGGTTCGATACCTGTGCCGCCGGCCACAAGATCACCATCCGCAACAACCGGGTCGAAAACAACCTGACCTTCCCCAACCGGCCCGGTGATACCTTCCCCTATTCGATCGCTGCCATCTTTGTGGAGATCAGCCGCAATGCGGATATCTACGGGAATCTCCTGGTCAGCAATGCCATCAACGGCATCCTTCTTTCCGGGTCGAGTGACTGCCGGGTTTTCAACAATACGATCACCGGAACCCGCTCCTCCCCGGGAAGCCACCGAGGCCTCTCCGCCCTGGCCATGCAGCAGGCTTCGCCCTACATCCAGATCACCAGCAACCAGTTGTTCAACAATCTCCTGATCGATAACAAAACCGACTTCGATGTTTCGGTGATCCGCAACGACGGGTACCTGGTGACCGACAACCGGCTGGATTACAACCTCGCCCACCGGACAACCGGCGCGGGCATCTATTGCCCGACCTGCACCGTAACATTTGCCGGGGGCGGCGGACTTGTGACATCCGACCCCTCCGTGTGGACACTGGCTACCGGGTACGAAAGCAACGGGCTGTTTACGGATCCGTCCCTGAATACCTCGTATGAGCCGACCTTCGGTTCGGCTGTGATTGATCGGGGAGCGCTCCCGCCGATTCTTTATCCCGACCGCAGAAACCACCCTCGGCTTGTGGATGGTGATGATTCGGGGGGTGCCGCAATCGATATGGGCGCCTTTGAATATACCGGCTCCGCCTCCCGTGTTCGCTTTGTTGATGCGCAATCGCCATCTCCGGCTCCACCCTACGAGTCCCCGGCCACGGCGGCTCAACATCCAGATGATATACAACCATACCGGTCCGCCGGCGACACCATCGTCATCGCACCGGGAACATATCTCATGACCCAGTCCCTGGTGCTTGCTGCCGGTGAGGCATTGCTCGGAAACCGCGAGAACCCGCCGGTTCTCGACGGGCAGGGCTCTGTGCGGGTACTGGACCTGCAGGATCCCGGGGCGATGGCGGATGGTTTTCACCTGATTCATGGCCATGCCGATGAAGGCGGCGGGATTCGCATGCAAGGCGGCCTGGTTCAGAATATGACTGTCCGCGACAACCAGGCATCCATAGGCGGAGGGATCCGGGTTTACAACGGAACCGTCCGGCACAGCTTGGTTGTCAGCAACCAGGCTTCGCTTCACGGCGGGGGCATCGCTGCCGAAGGAGCATCTTCGCTGTCATTCATCCAGGCAACCGGAAACCACGCCACCCAGCAGGGAGGCGGTCTTTACCTGTCCGAGTCGGCAAGAGGCATATCGATACACATGGAAGGCAACGAGGCATCGCTGGGGGGCGGCGCCTATCTCTCCGGAGGCGCACGAGTTGATGATGCCGTACTCACCGGTAACGCGGCGCAACGCGGAGGCGGCCTGGCATCCGCATCCACGTCAACCTCCTCCCGGCTCACCATGTCGGGTAACCATGCCGATCACGGGGGCGGGATCTATGCAGCAAGTCCGGGGGTTCACCTTGCCATGCTCCGGCTTTCCGGCAACCAGGCCGTAACCAACGGCGGAGGGATTCATGCCGCGGACGGCGGACGGTTTGACAACACGCTGGTATATGGCAACAGCGCAGGCGAACAGGGCGGCGGGTTGTTTACCGCGGGCAGCGACCTTCGTCACCTCACCGTGACCGACAATACGGCCGGGCTGCACGGCGGCGGAATTGCTTCACCCGGGACCGGCGATCTGATCAACTCGATTCTATCCTCCAACCATGCTCCGGACACGCCTGATGCCGCCTTTGACGGCGCATGGCATGTTCAGCATTCGCGCATCGAGGGCATCCCGTTGTACGGAGCAGGGAACATCCATGAACCGATCGTATTCCGAAACGCCGGGGCGAATGACTACCGGCTCGACCGGACCTCGCCCGGCATCGATCAGGGCGTCATGATCACCGGCATCGACAACGACCTGGACGGGCGGCCCCGGGCCATTGATGGTGAAAGCGACGGTATACGCCGGCCGGACATGGGCGCTTTTGAGTCGGACCAGATTCTATATGTTTCCGCGACCGCGACCAACCCCGTACCCCCGTACCGCAACCCGGATGAGGCCGTCTCCAGCATTCAGCTCGCCGTCAACTACGCGGCGAACGGCCAGGTTGTTCTGGTAAACGATGGGACCTATCCCCTTACCTCCGCCCTGTCGATCTTCAAGGGTATCACGATCGAAAGCCGCAACGGTCCATCCGCGACCCGTCTGGACGGGCAGCACTCAACCCGCTGCGTCTTGATGGGGCACCCGGCGGCGAAACTCGAAGGATTCACCATCCGCAACGGGTACGCCGATGCCGGAGCCGGTGTCTACCTGCAGGGCGCGGGAACCATTTCCCGCTGCATCATCACCGGGTGCGAGGCGTATGGGGATGAAGGCGAAGCCTTCGACCGGTCGACGATTTTCCCGGTTTACTATTGCGGCTTCGCGGAAGATCGACGGGTCCATGAAGGTGGCGGCGGGATCGCAATGGTGGATGGCGGAAACCTCGAACATTCCATCCTGTGGAGTAATTCCGCGGCGTATGGCGGTGGTGCGGCAGCCATCGGCGGCGGTACACTCACCCATGTCACGATGAGCGAAAACAGCGCCCAGAAGGGCGGAGGCCTGTATGCCTCCGGCATGGGACCTGTCTACGGATCCGTCATCTTCGGCAATCATGCCGGCACGGCTTCCAACCTGTATGTCACCGGCTCGGTTTCCGGCATCACCTTCAGCCTGATTGCACCCTCTCCCGGCGGCGAGGGCAACATCCATGACGACCCGCTGTTCAACAACCCGGCCGGCGGCGATCTCTCGCCCGGTGCGGGATCACCCTTGATCGATGCAGCATCCGCCACGGGGCTGCCCGGCCGAGACCTTTACAAAACGTATCGCCCGCTCGATGGCAATCACGACGGTAACGCGCAGCCGGACATCGGGGCCATCGAGATCGGTCATCCCGATGTCGACCTTGATAGCGACGGTCTCTCCGACCAGCAGGAGGTCGGTATTGGAAGCGATCCGTCCGATCGCGACACCGACCGCGACGGCCAACAGGATGGCGATGAATGGATTGCCGGGACATCCCTCACCGATGCCCGGTCGTTCTTTGCCCTGAATGCACCCTCCCTCCAGTCCGATGCGATTGAGCTCGTCTGGGATGTTTCCAGCGGCCGCGTGTATACGCTTCAAGCGGCCGTGGACCCGCTCGGCATCTTCACGAACATTGCCAACCTGCCTCCGACAACCCAGTCGACCATCTCCGTTACGATCACCGCCGGGCCTTCGCGCCGGGCCTTCCGCCTGCTCACCGGCCAGGCTCCCTGACCCACATGTCAAATTCCATTCACCGGTTATGGCTGCGGGCCTGGAACAGCCCCACGATCACGACATGGGGGAGCTTCATTGCCCAGTCCCTCAGCCTGGTCCTGGTCCTCCCGCTTCTGCTGACCCGCTTCAGCGAGGCGGAGATTGCGCTCTACTACATTCTGGCCACGATCTGGAGCCTTCTCATGGTTCCTGATTTCGGATTTGCCCCGACCTTTATCCGGGTTCTTTCCTATGCCAAGGGCGGCAAGGTTCTGCCTCCCGGACCGGATGATCAGGATAACGCCCCCGGCTCCGGACAGCTCAACCGGGAATCGGCAGCGGCGGTGGTTTCAACCATGGTCGCGCTCTACCTGGCGATCGGGATGGTTCTCTTTGTTCTGCTTGCAATCTGCGGCCCTTTCTTCCTTCGCAATCCAACCACCGAAGCATTGCCGAGCCGGGATGTTTGGATCTGCTGGTCGGCCGTGGTCATCAACGGGACGCTGATGTTTTACGGCCAGATCTTTTCCAACTATCTGCAGGGAATGAACCGGGTGGCCCTGTACCGGCGTTGGGACGCCATCTTTGCCGTGGGCACCGTGCTGGTAAACTTCGGCATCCTGCTGGCGGGACTGGGCATCGTGGAGCTGGTGGTCTGGGTCTATACCAGCGGCGGACTGATCACCCTTCTCCGGAATCGCTATCTATCGCTTCGCATCGAGGAAGGCTTGTGGAAACAGCTCCCGCGACCGCGATTCGACCGGGCCATGTTGCGATACGTATGGCCGGCTTCGTGGCGAAGCGGCCTGGGGGTGTTCATGGGGAACGGAACGCTCCAGGGAAGCTCTCTTGTGTATGCGAAATTCGGGCCGCCCGGAGACGTTGCCACGTACCTGTTTTCGCTCCGGATTCTCATGGTCATTCACCAATTTTCGCGGGCTCCGTTTTATTCCCGGATACCCCAGCTCGCGGCAGCCTATGCCGCAGGGGCAAGGGATGAGCTTCTGCGGGGGATCCGCCGAGGGATGATGATCTCCTACTGGACCTATGTTCCGCCTGTCATCCTGGCCGGCCTGACCGCTCCTGTCATCCTTGGGTGGATGGGCAGCCGAACTGAATTCGCATCGCCCTCTCTATGGGCCCTGATGGGCGGAGCATTTCTGATCGATCGATTCAGCGCCATGCATATCCAGGTCTACAGCCTGTCCAACCGCATCCTCTGGCATATCGTGAACGGGGTTACCGGGATTCTGTTTGTTGCGGCGGCGGTCATCCTGTTTCCATCGATCGGGATCTATGCCCTGCCCGCCGGGTACCTGGCCGCGACGGCCCTCTTTTATGCATGGTATGCGCCGCTTCATTCCTGCCGCATGCTGAACCGCCCCTTCATCACATTTGAGTCCCGGCTCTTTTTTCCTCCCCTTATGCTGATGACGCTCTATATGATCTTTGCCTTTTGGATGGATTTCTTTCATGGCTGAACGCGCACATCCAGATGACCCCGGATTCCGGAGGTCCGGAACCTTCGCCCTTCGAAAAGGCATTGTTCCCTGGTGGTTCCGCAACCTGTACCGGGCGGAGTTTTTTCACCGGTACCGGTGGGCTTCGCGCCGGGCCGCCGGACGGAGCGTCCTTGATGTCCCCTGCGGAATGGGCTGGGGTACCTCGCTGATTGCAGGGGCAACGGAGCGGGTCGGGCTCGATATTTCTGAAGAGGCGATCGAAGAGGCGCAGCAGCGCTATGGATCGCTGGCAACCTTCTGCGTCGGCAGCATGACCGACCTGCCGTTCGAGGATCAGCGCTTCGACCTCGTTCTCTGCCTCGAGGGAATCGAGCACATTCCCCGCGAGGATGGCCCGGTATTCATCCGCGAAGCCTGGCGCTGCCTGACCCCCGGCGGGATTCTGCTGATTTCCTCTCCCCACCGCAAAGACGGGAAACACAGCGGCAATCCGTTCCACACGTATGAATACCCCCCCGCAGAATTGAGGGATCTCGTCGAGCCGGCATTCACGGTCGTGGACAGCCATGAGCGGCGGCTGCGGGATATCCGGATCCATTATATCGAAGCACGGAAGCATGAGTCATGACGCAGCTTGACCTGGCACCCCGCATCGACCGGCTCTTCGACTGGATTAACGGCCTGCGAATCCCCGGACCCACAGGCCCGTTTCGCTTTTCGGCCTCCTCCCGACATCCCACGGCCTATGCGTCCTGTTTTGCCCTGCTTGCCCACGAGCTTGCCGGACGCCTCCCCGAGCCCGACAGCCGGGAAGCCGCCGACTGGTGTTCTTATCTTCAGCAGCTCCAGGATCCGGCCACCGGTCTGTTTATCGATCCCCTGATGAAGCCGGGTGATTTTCCCGAGCACGGCCACAACTGGGATTATGTTTCATGGCAGCTTACATTCTTCTGCGCGGCCGCCCTCGACACCCTCGGCCGACGGCCCAGGCATTCCTTTGCATTCCTTGATGCCTTTCTGAAAAAGCATCGTGTTGATGCGTGGCTGAGCGGCCTGAACTGGCGAAACCCCTGGCTGATCAGCAACCCCGTGATGTTTCTGCTCGGGTTTTTGCTGATGCGGGCATCTTGGAGCAGCGGCGGAAACGACGAGGTTACCGCTCATCACATACTTGACTGGCTCGATGAGCACCAGAATCCGGACACCGGGTATTGGGATCTCGGGCAGGGTGCGGACGATCTCACCGCGATGGCAGGAGCCTTCCACTTCTATTTCTTTTACCTTTATCTCGGCCGGCCCATTCATCATCTCGAGTCCATTGTCGATCACACGCTCGCCCTTCAACATCCCGACGGCCTGTACCATCCCGGCGGAGGGGGCGGGTCCTGTCATGACCTCGACGCCATCGATATCCTCGTCAAATGCCGCGGCCTGACCCGGTACCGCGCCGAGGATATGGCCGCCTCGCTGGACCGGAGCCTTCAGGCACTTGCCGCCAACCAGCGGGATAGCGGAGCGTTCTGCGAGGCGGTGAGGCCCTTGCCGCGCAAGACCATCAAGCGCCGGGTGGCGGAAACGCTGTTTCTCGACCGCTTACTGGGACGGCCCTGGCCGGGAAAGCAAACCAGCCACGCGGGATGGAATCAGATGATATACAACTACGACGAGGGAGATATGTGGTCGGCCTGGTTCCGCCTCCTGGCCATCGCCCTCATTGCGGCCGATGACCCTGCACGGGTTACCGGTGCACCGGCCTGGACCTTCCGGAAAACACCGACCCTCGGGTGGCACATGCACGACCCGGACCCTACCGCATGACCTCTCCCGCCATCAGCGTATTGCTGGCTGTTTACAATGATGCGGATTGTCTCACCCCCTGCATCACCAGCATGCTTAACCAGACCTTCAGAGATTTTGAGCTGATCATCGTTGATGACGGATCAACCGATGCCACCCGCGATCGCCTGCGGGAGTTTGACGATCCCCGCATCCGCATTGTCGAGCATGACCACAACCAGGGCCTGACCCGTGCGCTTGCCACCGGCATGCAGCATTGCCGGGGCGACCTGGTTGCCCGCATCGATGCCGACGAAACGGCCGATCCCTCCAGGCTGGAACGGCAAGAAGCCGTGTTTGCCGTTGATGAGCGCGTGGGTTTGTGCGGAAGCGCGGCCCTGCTGGTGGATGCTGAAGGGCGTACAATCCGCCGGGTCCGCCTGCCGCTGCACGACGAGACAATCCGCTGGCGCTCCCTCTTTCTGAATCCTTTCTTCGGTACGGCCATGATGTTCCGGCGATCCGTGTATCAACGCCTTGAAACCGGTTATGACCCGGCATACCGCACCGCCCAGGACTATGACCTGTTTTCCCGCATGCTTCCCTTCTGCCGGGCGGTCAACCTTTCGGACATTCTGGTACACTCAAAGGTTCGGGACGGGATCACGGTGCGGCGGCGGGATGAACAGCTCGCCAACCACATGCGCATCGTGCAAAGGAACCTTCATGCATTGATGCCCGACGTGCCGGTTGATCCCGACCAGGCCCGCATGATGTTCGAGCTCCTCACCGCCCCTGCGGGACGGAGCGTGAAACACCGGAACACCGGACCCTGCATCCGTCTTTACCACCGAATCCTGGAAACATACCTGGGCGTGGATGCCGGACCGGCTCCACGCGTCCACCGGGTCGCCACGGCCGATCTTGCCCACATGATCATGCGTCCGGGCCCGCATGTCAGGGATGCATCTCTTTGGCGGATGCTGTTTCGCCTCGATCCCGCATGGCCGGTACGATGGCTGCTTCGGGAGACGGGATTCGACAATTGACTTGTTCCCTTATCTGACTTGCATCAGCATATTCCACTCTCATGCAACAACCCAAGCCAGCCTCACTCCAACATGCGATATCCCAGCGGATTCTGATCCAGCTCGGCTTGATTGTCGGCATCCTGCTGATGAGCATGTTCGCGTTTTCCCGCGGGCGGCCGATCTACTTCGTCGGCATCGTCGCCCTGCCGGTCATGGTGTATTTCATCAATCACCCGCCGGTGCTTTTCGCCTCGGTCATTGCCCTGTTCAACAGCATGCTTACCTTTCCGGGTATTCCCCAGGGATTGAATGCCTACCATGTGGCCGCCGCCGGTATGATCGGGCTGATTGTCGCATCCCTGATCATCACCAAGAAAACCTATCGGGGCCCCCGTTATCTTTCCGACAAGTTCCTGCTGTTCTTCACCCTGATCATCCTCATGGTGATGACCGTGCACGGCTCGGGATTGCGGGCGCTCGGGAGCAGCATGTGGGGCGGCATGGCCTACATCCAGTTGTTTATCGGAATGGGGTATCTCATCGCCAGCCGCTACATCGTCCTGACCGAGAAGCAATGGAAATACACCGTGGCCGCTCTCGTGCTTCTCACCGCGGTCCCGGCGGTTGCCCAGGTGGTTTTCGTCCTCAGCGGAGGAGCGATTTACCAGCACTACATGTTCGTAAAGGCGGAAATCGGGGCCCTTGCGTATTCCCTGTATACGCACGAAGCGGCCCAGGGCGTTCCCCGGTACCAGATGCTTGGCAACCTCGCGCTGGCTGTTTTCTCGCTGGCCATGGTCTTCATGCCCCTCCGGAAATCGGGCATGGTCTTCTTCGTGCTTACCATGATCGGGGTGTTCGTGCTGGCGGGGTACGCCGGATACCGGAACGTGCTGTTCCGGATCGTGCTGACCCTGATTCTCTTTTTTCTGCTGATTGAACCTCGTAAACGCCCGATACGCGTCGCCATCATGATCGGCCTGGGCTTCGTCGGCTGGCTTTCACTGATCCCCGTCTCAGGGAGCCTCCCCCTTCCGTTTCAACGCATGATTTCGTGGATACCCGGCATGTCGATTTCCCCGGTGATCCTCTATGACACCGCCTTTTCCAATGAGTGGAGGTTCCAGATCTGGGATATGGTCCTGCACGACCTTCCGCAATATCTCTGGGTCGGCCGCGGGTTCGTCATGCCGGCCTCGCTTGCAACCCTGACCAGCGAAACCATGGGCGACAGCGTCCTGATGGCCTATCTGTATCACAACTATCACAGCGGCCCCCTGAGCCTGCTGATGGATCTCGGCATTCTCGGATTCATCGGCTATACCGGTTTCCTGATTTTCGCCATTCTTGAAATGTATCGAGCCTTTCGAAGGCTTGCCCCGGGTACATTCCTTCACCGCGCGTTTGCCTTCTTCTTTGCCCATTTTGTCGTGTTTGTACTCATGTTCTATTTTGTATTCGGGGATGTGAAATCCAGCTCGATGCATTTCTTCATCTACCTGTCGATTCTTCGCGGAATCATCCTGACCTCCCGGCAGCAAAAAGCCGGGCAGTCGGTCTCTGAATCATCACCGGACCGGACACCGGGCGCCTTGCCCCATCCGATCCGGGCCTGAATAATACCAATCGCAGATACTTACAGGTATAAATGCGCCAGACGATTTGGTTTCAGGTTTCAGTGTTCGGGTGTCAGGAGGGCCTGAAACCTGACACCCGAAACCTATTGAGGAAGGCTGGAATAATACCGATACGTTCTTCCGACTGGTATAAGACACGCCCACTATGCGGATTGCCCTGATAGCTCCGTACCCGACCAAGGGACGCATCCCCGGTGTACGTGCGGATCACGAACATCCTGCACCATGGATCGACGGGCTCGCCCGGGGCCTTCTCGAGGCAGGCGGGATCGAACTGCTGATCCTTTCCTATTATCGCGGCCTGCGAAAAACACACCGCTTGTCCGCGGACGGGATGGATCTGGTTTATGTCCCCAAGCATGAACCGTACCGCCTGGACCCACTTCTGCGCCACCGGCCCCAGCTCATCGCTTCCCGCCGGATCCTGAACGCATGGCAACCGGATCTCGTACATGGATTCGGGACGGAAACCGGCCACGGCTATACCGCCGTGCACATGCCGTGGCCCTCGGTCGTCTTCATCCAGGGCATCATCGAACGGATTGCCACCGTCGAGCCGATGCCGAAACGAATCGAACGGTTTCTCGTCCGGAATGAACATATCGTTGTAAGGAATGCCGGCGTTCTCGTCGCGGAAAACCGCTTTGCTGAGACGTGGGCCCGCGGGATCAACCCCCACGCCGATATCCGGATCATTCCCCACGCAATGAACCGAGCATTTCTCGATACGGAACCGACGTACCGGGATCCGGTTATCCTGTTCGCCGGCAGATTGAGCCGGTTAAAAGGTGTCGATATCCTGCTCGAAGCATTTGCCCGAAGCCATGCATCGCTGCAGCTTCACCTTGCCGGCGAGGGTCCGGACCGAATGGCCTTGGAGCAGCAGGCGGTCAAACTCGGCGTGTCGGAGCGCATCCGTTTCCTTGGCCACATCCGTTCACGTGATCTGTTGAACGCCATGGAACATGCACGGGCCCTTGTGATTCCATCGCGGATGGACACCTCGCCCAATATCGTGACCGAAGCCCATGCCGCCGGACTGCCCGTAATCGGCTCCCGCGCCGGGGGGATTCCCGAAATGATCGAGGATGGCGTGGACGGACGGCTGGTTGATCTCGAGGACCTGGATGGCCTGACGAAGGCCATGGAATTATTCGGGTTGGATCCCGGTAAAGCGGCAATTGCGGGAGGTCAGGGCCGTACCAAGGTCAGCGTCCTGAACGACCCGCGACGAATTGCCGAACAGCACATCACGCTGTATCGCGACCTGATCAGCCATGTCGCCTTCAATCCTCATCCTTCTGCCGGTACGACCGGTTGAAGTTTCTCATCTGTCGCTTCTCTTCCCGCTTTCGGTCTTTCCTTGCCTGGTCCTTCAGGCGTGATGCAAGGGCTTCCTGTTCCTTGCGCAGCTCCCGGTACTGCCCGTAGGCGGCGGAATCGATGCTTCCCGCCTCCACCGCGGCCCTTACCGCACATCCCGGTTCGTCACCGTGGCCGCAGTCGCGGAAACGGCACGTTGCGGCCAGGGCGGCAATCTCGGGAAAGGCGGCGTCGAGGTCGTCCTCCACCGCGATGAGCTGCAGCTCGCGGATCCCCGGGGTATCGATCATCCACCCTCGATCCGGAATCTCGATCAGCTCCCGGGTTACCGTGGTGTGACGGCCCCTCCGGTCTTCCTCCCTCACATCCCCCACCGACTGCCTCGTCTCTCCGAGAATCCGGTTCACCAGGGACGATTTTCCCACACCGGACATGCCGACGAAGACAAGGGTCGACCCGGGCTCGGCCAGCGCCAGCAAACGGTCCAACCCCTCGCCGGTCTCCGCGGACACGACCATCGCCGGGATATGCGGAAATGCCTCCTTCAACGCTCCGGTCGCCATCGCTCCGCCGTCATCGGACAGATCCACCTTGTTCACAAGAAACACGGGATCGGTATGTCCCGACTTCGCGAGGGTTACAAACCGCTGGAGTCGCGGAACCAGAAAGGAGCGCCCGCCATCGAGGGCGCTGACGATCAACAGTTTCGTCAGGTTGGCGGCGAGTACCTGCTCTTCCCCGGTACGCCCCGCCACTTTTCGGCCAAGATGATTCCGCCGGGGAAGCCGATGGTGAATCACCAGATCATCGGTGTCTTCCCGGCGCTCAACCGCCACCCAGTCTCCGGTCACCGGAATGGCCGCCGGATCCTTTGCCCGGTGCCGGAACCGTCCGGCAAGATGCGCCTGCTCTTCGCCGGCATCGGTCAGCACGATGAAGTGACGCCGCGAAGTGCCGGCGATGCGGGCCGGGAACCATTGCGGTTCATTCAGCGCATCCATTTCCGCCTGCCACTCGTCGTCCCAACCCAGTTGACGCATTCGGTTCATGATGGTGTAAAGCGGCGCCATCATAAGCTGTTCACATCCACCATGGGCAACTTTTCTTTACCTTTCCATCCAAGTCAGGGTATGGATGCTGAAACCAATAAGGAGCCGGATACGATGCCATTTTCCCGAATATTCAACAGGACCGCCCCCGCCGCGGGGATTCTCACGCTGCTCTCAACCGGGGTTTTCGCCGGAATGGAAAGCGGACGGTATATCGACGAAGGCAAATCCTTCACCATCCGCCTCAGCGCGGGCCAGCTTGACGGGGTGCAGGGCTCGGTCGAGGAAACCAAGCGGGCGGGAACACCGGAGGTCACGGACGAAGGCCGTTTTCTCGAGACCTATACATTTGAAGAGTTGGGCTTCGGCGACTCCTTTGCCTCCTTCGGAATCGAGCTGGAGCAGCAGTGGCAGTATGTGACCCTGCACCTCGATGTGAAATACGCCAGCCTCGATGCAAGCTCGGTGGCAAGGCGCGATTATGCCATCGGCGTCGAGGATATTGAGTTCGAAGGCGAATCCTACGACTACATGCTGATCCCGGACGGGCAGCCGTTCGACGCGGAAATGGACACCCTGATTGCGGATCTCAAGTTCCGGATCACCCCGTTTCATTTTGAATCCGAAGACCGCTATGTTTCCTTCAGCCCGTGGGTCGTCCTCGGCATTTATGCCCTTGCCGGGGATTTCACCGTGGATGCCGGTCCCGCCCAGGGTACGACCCTCTACGAGGCCGATCCTTTTGTTTACGTGATCGGCGGTAAGGGAGAGGGCACCGCGGCCGCGGCCATGCCGCAGATCGGCGCGGGCGGCGAGTTGCGGTTCGGGCTGTGGGAGATGAACTACGACCGGGCGGAACTGGTGCTGCAGGGCGAGTTCACCTGGATGGATGTCTCGGCCCGCACCGGCGATTTCGGAATCAGCTCCCGGAACGAAAAGAACATCGATACCTACTTCTTCACCTACGACCTCTCGGCCCAGCTCGAACTGCCGATGTCCGACGAGCTCGACCTGGTCTTCGGCGTCGGATACGAACACATGGAAGTGGAAGCCGACATCGTCGCCGACCGCCTCGCCCCCGGCGAAACCACCACCGAGAAGTACGACAAGTTCGTCTCCATGGAGATGGACAGCTATTACGTGTTCGGCGGGGTGAAATTCTGAACGCCCCTCGGTGCGGGCGGAACGGACATTCTTTCATCCAACCAGCCACCAGATCCCCTCTACCGCAGGGTGACTCCGCGATCGTGGAGACGGGGTGGATTGCCGGGTTTCAATGAACCGTCCACCGGATGGGGCAGGATGATGGACCGGGTTGCCTGTCCGTCAGCGGGATGGGTGAAGATGAGCGGTACTCAAGATACCGTCAACGGCGGCGACCCGCGCGGTTCCAGGCATAGAGAACGACACCGATCATCGTCATCAGCGGCGTGAAGTGGGTCATGGGCATCGCGCAGTAGATCCCGCAAACCACCGCGGATACAAATACCGCCCAGGACGGGGACCTGTTTCGCGATGAAAGCCATCCGCCGGCCAGGGCGCCCATGGCCAGGCCGGCGGGGCCCATGGAGACAAGATCGATGATATCGATGATCGCCCCGAACAGAATCGGGTTGATGCCCGCGGAACCGGGGCGCGGGGGCGGCCGCCTGGGCCCGGCCTTGTCATCCTCGGGGGGGAGAACCTCCGGCTCGAGAACTTCATCCTGCTGCGGCATCAAAGGGCTCGGATCGAACGCAGAAATTCCTGGTCACCCTCGGACAACGAATCGATGCCGATCTTCATGGTGCGTCCGTCCTGGGTTTGCAGGGTGACGGAGTAACCGATCCGCTGCACATAGCGGGCCTCCACCGTGTTGCCGCTGGCCGAAGTCCAGGTACGGAATCCGCCGGCCGGGCCGGCCGTATCGCCGGCTGAGGGGCCTTGGGGCTTCACCTTGCTTCGGTGGGGCTGGATGATCTCTTCAAGGTGTTCCACATAGGCTTCCGCGCCCCCGGCTTTGTAACCGGTCTTGCCGATCACATTCTCATCCGGATCGAGCAGGATGATCGTGGGATACCCGCGTATGCCATGCTTCTGCTTGAGCTTCTCATTCTGATCTCGGGTTTTGGACGAAAGGCTTTTGCCGTGGGGAAAGTCCACTTCGACCGGAATCAGGTTGTCTTTGGCAAACGACTTGAACTCAGACTTGCTGAACACTTCGTTGTCGAGCTTGATACACCACCCGCACCAGTCGGATCCGGTGAAATCAAGGAACAGAAACTTGCCCTCGGCCTTGGCCTGGGCCACGGCGTCCTCGTAATCGTCGGTCCAGAGACCGGCCAGGGCCGGCGCAGCGGCGGCCAGTCCGGCGATGAATATGAATGGGAGTGCTTTCATGCTTTTATTGTACTCTTTTCCGGACCCTGTGTCACGAGCAAGACGGGGATTGCCTCAGCGTGCTGGGCCTGTACACAATGGCGGTTCATGACCCGACGTTCTACAGGCCGATTCGGACGATTTTCCGCGGCGGCGCAGACGTATCACGATGCTGCGGCCGTTCAGCGGGCGGTGGCGGGCCGTACGCTGGCCCTCATCCCGAAGGCGTTTCAGCCGTCCCGGATCCTGGATGCCGGGTGCGGCACCGGCCAGTTCACGGAGAAGCTGCACGATGCTTTTCCTCTGGCCGAGATCGAGGCCGTGGATGCCGCGGGCGCGATGATTGAAGAGGCGGCCCGGCGCCTTCCCCATGCCCGGATTTCCTGGAGAACCACCGACCTTACCGACTTCCGGGCTTCCCGGCCGTTTGACCTGGTGGCCAGCAGCTCATCCCTGCACTGGGTGGATCCGGTCGAGGCGGGCCTGTCTGCGCTGATCCGCGCCATGGAGCCGCAGGGGATGATGGTTGTTTCCGTCATGACCGAGGGAACGCTCGGCGAGCTCCATGCCGCACGCTGCATCGCCGCCCCCGACAATCCCCCCCGGATGCGGATGCTTCCCGCACGGGTCTGGCTCGATCGTATCAAGATGCTGGGGCTGGAGATTCTCGATTCCCGGGAGGAAACCGAAACCGTCTACATGGAGACCACCGCCGACCTGCTGGACATGCTCCGGCGGCAGGGGGTAACCGGGGGCAACCTATCCCAGGGCCTGAAGCCGCTGACCCGAACCGACATCCGTAACCTGATCACCGCGTACGAGAATCGGTTTCGGACGCCCAAGGGCATTCCGGCCTCTTTTCGCCCCCTCTATATTCTTGCCCGTCGCCGGGCCCGCCAGTGCGCGAGCCCGTGAACGGTCATACCGACGATCCACAGGATGGAGGTCGCGAGGTGCAGCACAATCCACGCCTTACGCCAGCCGTCGGAAACCGACACCTGAATCAGGTACCCCGAAAGGATCATCGGCGCGGCGAGAACGACAAGGGTCCAGCCCGATCCCCGGCCCTCGCGGACACGGGTTGACAGGTACGGGAAGGCGTGATTCCACGCATAGATGCCGAGCAGGAAAACAACCGGAGGCGCCGACAGAACATGCAGGTGCAGCATGTCGGATTGCCAGGGATGGTTTACGACCGCAAACGGATCATCCGATGTCATGAAATACAACATGACCGCGAGGAGGATGCCGCTTACGGCCAGAAGAGCCTGGGCGGCATACATAACCAGGTGAAGGACTCGGGTCGGCATCATGATTACCAGCCTTACTCGCGGATCACCTGGTCCACGGCCAGAATGCGCCGGACCGCAAGGGTGGTTGCCCGGGCGGTAAGCGTGGCTCCGGTGATGCCGTCTATGCCACGACCGAGGGCAAGCTCGTGGCCCAGGGCGCGACCCCGGAATTGCTCATACCAGGCATCCCGGGCGAGGTACTCCATCGGTTCATGAAACGACAGCACCCTCACATCCGCAACTCGACCTGTGTCATCCACCGCAACCATCAGGACTTCCGGCAGTGTGCGAACGCGATGCTTCTCGAGATACACGCGCGTTCCCCGATTCGCACCGTCGGAAACATCGTACGCATAGTATATGGCGGAAGGAAGCTGCGAGCCCGCGAGTTCCTCCGCCCGTTCCACCTGCCGGTCATCCAGAAAAAGCGTGACTCGTTCCGGTTCGACGCCCGGCGCAATCTCCCTGAGCGCATCGTCCAGGGACTGAAGCGTACGGGCATGGGCTGCCGGCATCATGCCGGCAGCCCACAGAAATAGCATCGCTCGAAACAGCGGTCGGTTAAAAGACATAGCCCATCGCGAGGTTGAGCTGATCTTCCCCTGTGCCGGCCTCGTTGTCATAGAACTGGTAGTCCGCTTTGAATACGATCTCATCGAGCGGCTTATAATTCACGCCGACGGTTATGACTTCCACATCATTCTCTCCGCTTTCCGCGAATCCGGCAGGAACGGAGTCCTGCGTATCATAAGCTTCATACCGGATGAACGGGATGACCTGGGTTTCTCCGCTATCAACCTCGTTGAGAATGTTGTAGCCGGCCTCGACGTACCAACCGAACATGTCCTCCCCGACCGCGGATATCTCCGAATCCAATGCGCCCTCTTCGGCGTTCAGGCGGCTCAACGCCGCGGCATCATCAACCTCCGCTTTGACAACCACGCTCCGGAACTGGAACCCGCGGTAGCGCCAGTCGATATGCCCCTCAAGAATGGTGGTGGTGATATCGAGATCGAGATCCTGACCCTGGTCCCCGTAGTAGCCCGAGCCGCCGATCAGCAGACCGTCGGCCGGCTTCCAGTCGAGCCGCAGAATGCCGGAAAAGTCATCCGCCTTGGCTTCCGAACCCTTTTGGCGGCCGCCCCGGAGTCCCGATGAGGAGAACTCCTCCCCTTCCAGGCTGGTAACGGCATAGGCCTTGTAACTGAAATCCCCGATGTCGCCGAAGATCCCGACCCCGTTCTCCCGCCAGGTGGACGGGATGATGCGGGTTTCGATGTCCGGACGCCGGGCGCTGAGGAACGTCGTCGGTTCATGAAGCTCACTGATCAGCCCCATGGGAATCAAGAGCAGACCGGCACGCAGGTTCAGCTCCTCGCGGGCCAGGTAATCGATGTAGGCAAATTCAACCGAAACCGACCCCTCTTCCGACGTCGATGCGTGCTCGAATTCAAATTCCGTATTCAACACCCATTGATCGGAGAACTTGTATCCCACGTAGAGAATGGCGCGGAGGAAATCGAACTCATCCGTGGAATCGCCATCGAAATTCTGATACAGCGCCTCGCCGTACCCCCCAATGGAGAGCCCCTGCTCCTTGCGATAAACCTTGGAGGCCGCGGGCGAAAGCCCGTGTATGGATTCCGCCGGCGGCAGGTAAATTTCACCGAACACATCCTTCTGCCGCTCCTCGGTCAGCAGTTCCACCTTACGCTCCAACTCGGCAATTCGTTCTTCCTGAGATTCCTGAGCCCATACACTTGCAGGGCCGACACCAAGGGCCATCGCCGCGGCGAACAACATCCATCGATTCATCTACATCCTCCTTTGTTTATAACAGTCAACACGAAGGCGCATAAATATACCATCGGGTTTATATGTCAAACAAAAAGCCGGCCGTAGTTTCGGTTTTCGATCCCGGAGGCCGGCGCCTGATAATCACCTGTCCCTGTAAGAGTAGCCGGCCGTAGTTTCGGTTTTCGAAATTAAATCACCTGTCCCCAGTTTCTAAACGGCCAGACCCGCGCAAGCAACGGACTCGAAAAAAGGCTGCATCCACCTATACCACAACAGCTTACTTCAAATGCAAGGGTCATCGGATATTCACCTGTCCCCAGTCAGACAGCCCTGTCCCCAGTCAGACAGCCTTGTCCCTGATAAACAACCAAGTACCTGTCCCCCTTTGACCCGTCCCACAATGTTCCTGTCCCTTGTGGCTCTTGTGGCTTTCCCACAAAGTGCCTGTCCCTTATAGGGCCGGAGAGCTGTTGGTTGGGATTTCGATGTGGTCAAGGGGGCGGGAATCCTGACATGATGTTCTCATCATGAACCGGATCAACGTTGCTTTGCCGGATAACTGGCTATACGAAGTCGTGATTCCCCTGCGGATCACAGACATGAATTACGGTCATCACATGGGGAATGATTCATTCCTGGCGGTGCTGCACGATGCGCGGTTCCGATGGCTGCACCAGTTCGGCTGGACGGAGCTGGATATCGAGGGAACGGGACTGATCATGGTGGATGTCGGCATACGTTTCAAGGCGGAGGCGGGATTCGGCGACGAGCTGCGGGTTTCCCTGCAGATTTCGGACGTGACGGACCTCGGATTCGACATGACATACCTGGCGGTGAATCAGCGAACCGGTCAGGAAGTGGCCCGGGCCCGCAGCGGATTTGTCTTTTTCGACTACACATCCCGCAAGATTGCCAAAATGCCGGCCGCTTTTCGCGGGAAGCTGCCCGGGTGAACCCCTTCAGCTCGCATACAGGAACCGGGCGGTCAGACGGTTCAACAGCCACATCACCAGCAGCAGGAAACCCGCCATCACATTCCACGGTTCATGCGGAGACGCCACCGCTACCCCCGCCTGCACCACGATCAGCAGGCTGATCAGCAAACCAATGGTTCCCGGTCTGCTTTGCGGCACCATGAAATTCCAGACCGGATGCTGAACGGGCCGGAGATTATCCGCAAACTGGGTGGAGGCATACATGGCAATCCCCGCCGATAGAACAATGGCCGCCACCGCCCGCCCGATGTTGTCCAATTGGTCAGGATACAGAGACGCGACAAACATCAGCCCTCCCAGAATCAAGGAAAGGGGCGGAAAAACCCGGGGAGCCCCGACCTTGTCCCGGGAAACCTCATGCGAAGCAAGCAGGGTTACCGAGAAAATGTAGAGACCGATCATGAACGCGGCACAGATGACCACGGGCTGCAGAAATCCCTGGCCGGAAGCAATCGTCGCCCCCAGCAACACGTGAAACCCCCGGCACGCCCCCATGACCGCCGGACCGACAATGCGAAGATCCTTGGCAAACAGGTCATAGAACAGAACCAGGAAAAGCAGCGACAACGCCGCCCATAAAACAGCGGGCCCGAGCCGCACCGCAATCATTGCCGCGCCGAGAAAACACAGGGATGCGGCCAGCACCGCCGGCGCCACGCCAACCCGCCCTGACGGAATCGGCCGCCCGGGCCGCTCACGCGCATCCACTTCGGCATCGGCAACATCATTGAGGATCAGCCCCCCGGTATAGAGCAGGACACCCACGGCGATACCCGGTCCCAAACCGGCAAACGATTCGCGGGCCGTCGGCGTGGTCAGCAAAAAACCGATGATGACATCACCGGGAAGGGTAAAAAGGTTCGGAATGCGGAGCATTTCCACCCAGCCCCGCACCCGGGCGCTCCATCCGGGGCGGAGACCTTTCTCGTGCGTATTCTCCATACACCCCATGGTGGTGAGGACCGGATACCGGGTCAAGGCGCTTGTACGGGCAGTGGCGCAATTCCCCGAATCGTGGTATGTTTCATGTTTTATAACTGTTCAGCAGGACTTCGAGATCACATGACGGAACAACTGACACCGCTACACCAGACACACGTAAACCTTCACGCCCGCATGGCGCCGTTCGGCGGATGGCTCATGCCCATCCAGTATGAAGGCATACTCGCGGAGCACCAGCACACCCGCGTCAACAGCAGCATCTTCGACATCTCGCACATGGGAGAGTTCGAACTCCGGGGTCCCACCGCCGGTTCCGACCTTGAGCGACTTCTTACCCAGCGGATCGACACGCTCAACATCGGTCAGTGCCGGTACGGCTTCCTGCTTCAAGACGACGGAGGGGTTCTCGATGACCTCACCTGCTATCGACTTGATGAGAACCGATACTGGCTCGTGGTCAATGCCGCAACGTGCGAAGGCGATGCCGACTGGATCCGGAGTCGGCTCTCGCCCGACACCACATTCGAGGATCTCTCCCCGGCCACCGCCAAACTCGATGTGCAGGGCCCGACCTCCCGCCGGGACATGGAGGAAGCCCTCGGCGTATCCCTGCCCGACCTCGGATATTTCCGCAGCACCGCCATCGACCTCCTCGGTATTCCCTGCCTGCTGAGCCGGACCGGCTACACCGGCGAATGGGGCTACGAACTCTACCTTCCTTGGGACGAAGCCGGGCGCTTCTGGGATGCGTTGACCGCGCCGGGACGGATCAAGCCCGCAGGCCTCGGTGCACGCGACACCCTCCGCCTCGAGGTCGGCTATCCGCTCTATGGCCACGAGCTGAGCCGTGATCGCACCCCGGTCAGCACATCACGCGGGATGTTTATCGACATGGAGAAGGATTTTATCGGGAAGGCGGCTGTCGAAAGGGAACTCAAGGAGGGCGCGGGACGCTACGTGGTCGGTCTGCTTCTCGACTCCAAACGGGCGGCAAGGGCCGACGCCGCGGTCTTCGATGGAGATCGGGAAATCGGCGCCGTCACCAGCGGCTCCCTCGGTCCCAGCCTTGACCGGGCTATCGCCCTGGCCCTTGTTGACGACGGGTACACATCGCCGGGAACAGAGGTCGAAATCGATCTGCGCGGCAAAAGGCTCCCGGCCACGGTCGTGGAGCTTCCGTTCTACCGGGAAGGTACGGCCCGTAAGAAACCGGCCTGATCAGATCGTCTGTGACCGGCCATCATGTCGGATGTCCGATGATCTAGCCCGCATATTGCACGAGCGGTGGAGCCGTTCGTGCAATATGCGCTTTGATTGCGGTACTTCCGCAACCAAAGTTTCGGCGCGGCGCTTGCGCACCTTGCTCAAGGCTAACCCTTCGACGCGACGAAAGGCAAATCCGGAGCAAGGCCCGCAAATGCGGGGCGCGTCGAAGCCAGAAGGGCGGATATTGCACGTGTATCGTGCAATATCCGGGCTAGCGGGACAGGGAGAAGGAGCCGCTGTAGTCGCCGTCTTCATTGGCGGCGGTAATTGCGGTGCCGGAAATCGTCCCGATGACCCTGCGATCCACCACGGTGCCATTAAAAATAACCGTTCCGGTCAAACCTGCACCGTCGTCGGTACTGCCGACGAGAGAAAATTCATTTCCATCCAGGGTTGCGGTCAGGGCCTGACCGGGGAGCAGAGAATCACTGAACACCACGCCCCGATCATCAATAACGACCTGGGCGCCACGGGAGCTGCAGTCCTGGGGTCCATTGGTAACGCTCAAACAGGTCGTGGCGGTACCGGAATATGTACCGGCGGCATCGACGGGATCGATCGGATCGCCGGAGGATCCGTCGCCGCCGCCCCCGCCGCCATCATCAGAACCCGAGTCGGAAATCAGGTACGCGGCCCCGGCCACTGCAACCGCACCTCCGGCAATGATGCCGATGGTGGTGGCGCTGATGCCTTCATCCCGGTTCGGAGATGAGGGCGCGGCCGTCGCACCGCCGGATGTATATCCGCCCGTCGGGGTGACAATCGGGGGAGGCGTGGTCGTGGTACGCGGGGCGGGCGTGGTCACCGCCTCCGGATCACGGAGAGCCAGTTCGTACCAGTCGGTCTCTTCGATCGACCCGCCCTCGTCCTGGGCTTCCATATAATAGGACACGGAGGAAACCCCGCTGAGCATGTTTGCCTCGATCGTGCCGATATACAGGCTCATCGCCGAAGGATTCATGGTCACACGAAACGGTGCGGCATCGCGGAACAGGGCGTAAAACAGGGTCACGGATTCAACCGCGCCCTCTCCGCCGGTCACTTTTGCCTTGAGGGTGATCGACTGTCCCTTCACCGCAAAAGACGGGGGGGTATGTTCAATGCGAATCGGTTCCGCGAACGAGGCGGCGGCCAACAGCGGAACAATCGCCAGCCACCCAAATCGAGAAATGGTTTTCATGCGTTTCATCTGCCTCCGGAAATCTCCCGATGATTCAACATCGGGTTATCAGCCGGACACCATACACGGGCTGGCGAATCCCGCAAGTGCAAGGTTCGGCAGACGAATGAGCCGGATTACTCGGTGGTTTCAGGCGGAAGCAGCTCGTCCAGCATCGCGTTGAGCTCATCCTTGGTCGGATTCTTGGCCACAATCACGCCGTCCGGGCCGACTAGATAGGTTGTGGGAATGGCGGAGATGCCGAACGATGCGGCCAGCTCATTCTCCCACCCCTTGCCGTCAAACTGCTGAGGCCAGGCGATCTCTTCCTTTTCCAGGAACGACGTCAGCTTTTCACGGTCCTCGTCCAGGGAGATGCCCAGGATCTCGAATCCACGGTCATGATACCCTGCATACAAGTCCTTGAGCCCGGGCAGCGTGCGGAGGCAGGGTACACACCAGGTGGCCCAGAAATCGACCAGAACAACCCCGCCGCGGTACTGCTCCATATCGATGTCCTTTCCGTCCAGCGACGTGAAGGACAGCTCCATGACGTCACCGACGCCCACCTGGTCGATCATGGCCCGCATATCCTGAATCGCCCCGGCGATGAAATCCGCCTGGTCGTGCTCGGCAAGTTTTTCCGCCATATCATCAAGGAACGTCAGCGCGTCTTCTTTCCTTTCAAGTTCCTGATTCAGATACACGACCGGCGCGATGTACTCACCCACCAGCTCGCGGCCGTCCACCTCAAGTAGACTCTCCTTCTCGGTGTAGCGTGACTTGATCACGTCGAGCGCGGCCTCGAACTGCTCACCGTCGAGCAGAGCAACCACCAGGGCGGTCTCAGCCTCCGAGCGATCATCCGCATCCGGATGCTCCTCAAGATATGTGCGAACGGCTTCGGCTTTGCGGGCGCTGAAATCCTTGTTCAACGCCTCCAGGGAATCGTAGGCGAATGCAGGAGCGGCAAGAACAAGGCCGGCCACGAGACGTGCTATGTGTCGGGTTGGGGTCATCATCATCCTCCGGTATTTCGGTATTCGACAGATACCAGCCCCGGTGTGTTCAATGTCCGGTTCACTCCCGCCGGGGAGCCGCCGATCAGCGGACCTTGTTCTGCTCTTTCCGCTTCTTGACGATTTCCTCGGCCAGGCTGAACGGCACCGCTTCGTAGTGCTCAAACTGCATGGTAAAGGCAGCCCGGCCCTGGGTGAGGGTGCGGAGGTGGTTGGCGTACCCGAACATTTCGGACAGGGGAACCATGCCCTCGATGATCTTGGCGTTGCCCTTGGACTCCATTTTCTCGATCCGGCCGCGGCGCTGCGCGATCGAGCCGGTCACCGCACCCATGAAATCCTCGGGCGTGACCACTTCGACCGACATGATTGGCTCCAGCAGCTCGGGATTCGCCTTCATGAAAAGATTCTTGAACGCGAGACGGGCCGCTTCCTGGAAGGCCACATCGCTGGAGTCGACATCATGGTACGTACCATCGTAGAGCTCCACCGCAACATCAACCACCGGATACCCGGCGTACGGTCCGGCGAGCATCGCCTTCACAAAACCACGCTCCACCGACGGGATGAAGTTCGACGGAATGCGTCCGCCGACAACGGAGTTGATGAAGGAGAATCCCTGCCCGGGATCGCGGGGAATCAGCCGGACCTTCACATGGCCGTACTGACCGCGGCCGCCGGATTGCTTGACGTACTTGCCTTCGCCGTCGACCTGGGTGGTCAGGGTTTCACGGTACGCCACTTCGGGACGGCCGACCTCGGCCTTGACCTTGAACTCGCGCCTCAACCGGTCGACGATGATGTCGAGATGAAGCTCGCCCATGCCGGAGATGATGGTCTCGGAGGTTTCCTGATCGTAGTTCACGGTGAATGTCGGGTCTTCTTCCGCCAGCTTGTACAGCGCCTCGGACAGCTTCTCATTTTCCGCCTTGCTCTCAGGCGCAATGCTGATGGATACGACCGGGGACGGAAACTCGATCGGCATGAGGTGAATGGGCTCATCCTCGTTGCAGAGGGTATCGCCGGTACGGGTGTCGCTCAGGCCGACAATGCCGACGATGTCACCGGTATACGCAACATCCAGTGCTTCCTGCTTGATCGCGTGCATGCGCAGGATACGGCCGATCCGCTGCCTCTTGTCCCGGGTGCTGTTGTACACCGCGGCGCCCTGTTCCAGCTTGCCGGAATAAATCCGGATGAAAGTCAGCTTGCCCATGTGCTTGTCGGACATGATCTTGAACGCCATTGCGGAGAACGGCGCATCATCCGACGGAGGACGTTGATTGGCTTCCTTTTCCTCGGCGCAAATGACCGGCGGGATGTCCAGCGGGGAAGGCAGGTAGGCGACCACACCGTCGAGAAGGCGTTGAACACCTTTGTTTTTGAACGCGGAGCCACAGAATACCGGCACCACTTCGCGGGCGATGGTGGCCTTGCGGAGAACCTTGCGGGTCTCGTCTTCGGACAGGTCGCCTTCTTCCAGGAACTTGTCGAGCAGCACCTCGTCCTGCTCTGCGCACTTCTCCAGCAGGTGCGTCCGCCACGTCTGGGCTTCCTCTTGAAGCTCCGCCGGAATGTCTTCCTCCACGAAGTTCTTACCCCACTGATTGTCTTCCTGGTACATGACCGCTTTCATGGTCACGAGATCGATGATGCCGCGGAAGTTCTCTTCTGAACCGATCGGGATGACGACGGGAATCGCGTTGGCTCCGAGTTCTTTCTGGATCTGCCCGAGCACGCTGAAAAAGTCGGCCCCGGTACGGTCCATCTTGTTGATGAACGCCAGCTTGGGCACATTGTATTTTTCACTTTGCCGCCAGACTGTTTCGGACTGGGGCTCGACACCGCCGACCGCACAGAACAGGGCGATGGCCCCGTCCAGCACGCGAAGACTCCGCTCCACTTCCACGGTGAAGTCCACGTGTCCGGGGGTGTCGATCAGGGAGATCTGGTGGTCGCGCCAGGTCAGCGATGTCGCGGCCGAGGTAATGGTAATGCCGCGCTCCTGCTCCTGCTCCATCCAATCCATGACCGCGGCGCCGTCGTGCACCTCGCCCACCTTGTGAATTTTACCGGCGTAAAAAAGAATACGTTCACTGCAGGTCGTCTTGCCCGCGTCAATGTGCGCCATAATTCCGATGTTGCGCACCCTGTCCAACGTTATGCTGCGTGTCATACTGTACCTCGTCCCGCATCCGGCGGGCGTATTTCATTACCTGTCCATGGAGTCCGGCCCGATTATCAGAGCGGGGGATTCCGACGAAAGGCGCGCAATATGCACAGGAACCGGCCGATTCGCAAGGGAAAATCTGGGCGGGGGGCGGGACAGGGCCCGGATCCGGGCTTATCCGCGGGCTCATCGGAAGCCGCCGGACACCGGGCCTGTTCATAACTCCGCAACCCTCGTTGGGCGCGCATGTTCGAACCGGAGGCTTTTCAGGGGGCTTCGCACGGTCTATAACGGTGGCACACGGAGACCATCGGAACGCATTATGGCCAAGAACGACATCCCTTTCGTACACCTTCACTGCCATACCGGCTTCAGCCTCCTCGACGGTGCCAACAAGGTCAAGAACGTGACCCAGAGAGCGGCGGAAATGGGCATGAAGGGCCTCGCGATCACCGATCACGGGGTGATGTACGGGGTCATCGATTTCTATCAGCAGGCCCACAAGAATGGGATCAAGCCCATCATCGGCTGCGAGACCTACATGTCCTACGGCCGGATGCACGAACGCAAGACGGAGGAGGGAACGGGATCGCAGTCGAACCACCAGCTCCTGCTTGCCGAAGACAACACCGGATACCAGAACCTCATCTACCTTGTCTCCAAGGGGCAACTCGAAGGTTTTTACTACAAGCCGCGTATCGACATGGAACTGCTGGCCGAGCGAAGCAAGGGTCTGATTGCCACATCGTCCTGCCTCAAGGGAAAGATTCCCGAGGCCATCGTCCGGGGCGACATGAAGAAGGCCCTCGCCCTCACCGGTCAATTCATCGACATCTTCGGGAAAGAGAACTTCTATCTCGAACTGCAGGATCACGGTCTCGAGGAGCAGCGCATCGCCAACCGGGGTCTGCTGGAGATTCAGAAAAAGACCGGCCTCCCGCTGATCGTATCAAACGATGTGCACTACCTGGAGCCCGGCCATTATGACGCCCACGACGTCATGCTCTGCCTCCAGACCGGCACCACCATTACCGACCCCAAGCGCCTTCGCTACGGCGCCTCCCAATTCTATCTCAAGTCCGGCTCGGAAATGCTGGAGCTGTTCCGCGAATACCCCGAGGCCCTCGCCAACACGGTGGACATCTGTGAGCGCTGCAACGTGGAGCTCCGCCTCAACAAGGATCTCCACTTTCCGATGTACCAGGTGCCGGAGGGCTATACCCAGAAGCAATACCTGATCAAACTCGGCAAGGAAGGGTTGCGCAAACGGTACGGCATTGCCGACATCGACAAACCGAAGAACCCGGACGAAAAACAGGTCGCGGAACGGTTTTACTACGAGCTGTCGATCATCGAGAACACCGGCTTCATCAACTACTTCCTCGTGGTGTGGGATTTCATCAAGTTCGCCCGCGACAACAGAATCCCGGTGGGTCCCGGCCGCGGTTCCGGCGCCGGCTGCATCGTGGCCTACGCCCTCGGCATCACCGACATCGACCCCCTCGCCTACAGCCTGATCTTCGAGCGGTTCCTGAACCCGGAGCGCGTGTCCGCCCCCGACTTCGACATCGATTTCTGCATGAACCGGCGCGGTGAAGTCATTGAGTATGTCAAAGAAAAGTACGGCCGGGAAAACGTGGCCCAGATCATCACCTTCGGCACGCTGGGGGCGAAGACGGTGATCCGCGACCTCGCCCGGGTGCTGGAGATCCCCCTGCCCGACGCCGACCGCCTGGCCAAGATGATTCCCGACGACCCGAAGATGACCCTCGAAAAGGCGATCAAGGAAAACCCCGAGTTCCGGGATGCCATCGAACACGACGAAAACGCCAAGCGGATCATGAAGTATGCCCCGGTCCTGGAGGGGCTTCCCCGCAATCCCGGCACCCATGCCGCCGGCGTGGTCATCGGCGAAAAGCCTCTGATCGAAATCGTTCCGCTGGCCCGGGACAAAGACGAGGAGCCGGTCACCCAGTACGAAATGGGTCCGCTGGGCGAAGTCGGCCTGCTGAAGATGGACTTTCTCGGCCTCAAGACCCTGACCATCATCCAGGAAGCCTGCGATCTCGTGAAGGCCGGCAAAGGCAAGGAACTCGATCCCTCGGTCTTTCCGATGGAGGACGATGAAACCTTCGAGCTGCTGAACAAAGGCGACACGGTGGCGGTGTTCCAGGTGGAATCCAAAGGCATGCGCGACCTGCTCCGGCGGATCGCCCTGAGCAAGTTCGAGGAACTGATCGCCATGATCGCGCTCTACCGGCCCGGCCCGATGAACATGCTCGACGACTTCATCGGCCGGAAACACGGCAAAGTGAAGATCGAGTATGACCACCCCCTGCTCAAAGACATCCTCGAGGAAACCTACGGGGTCATGGTGTACCAGGAACAGGTCCAACAGGCGTCGAATGTACTCGCCGGTTATTCCCTGGGCGAGGGCGACATTCTTCGCCGCGCCATGGGGAAAAAGAAACCGGAGGAGATGCAGTCCCAGCGGGAGAAATTCATCAAGGGCTGCAAGGAAAAGAACAACATTCCCCCCGACCTTGCGGGACGGATCTTCGACAACATCGAGCGGTTCGCGGGATACGGCTTCAACAAGTCCCACAGCGCGGCCTACGCGGTGGTATCCTGGCAGACCGCCTACCTCAAGGCCCACTATCCGGTCGAGTTCATGGCCGCAAACCTTTCCATCGAAATCAACAACTCGGAACGGATCGCGGAACTGATCAACGAGTGCCAGATCATGGGGATCGACATCCTCCCGCCGAGTGTCAACGAGAGCGGCGTACGCTTCACCCCGACCGGCCACGCGATCCGCTTCGGCATGGCCGGCATCAAGAATGTCGGACAGGCCGCGGTGGAAACAATCGTTCGCGAGCGAGACTCGAACGGCCCCTTCAAGGGACTGATCGATTTCTGCAAGCGGGTATCGGGAACCATCGCCAACCGGAAGATGGTGGAAAGTCTCGTCCGCTCCGGCGCATTCGATTTCACCGGCTTTCCCCGCAGCCGCCTGTTCGGAGCGATTGAATACGCGATGAGCATCGCGGCGTCGGCCAGCCGCGACCGGGAGCTCGGTCAGTTCTCCTTGTTCGAACAACCGGGCATGGAGCCGGCGGAGGAGGAGAAGGAGGATCTTCCCGAAGCGCAGCCGTGGCCGGAAAGCATGGAGCTGGCGGCGGAAAAGGAGCTGATCGGATTCTACATATCCGGCCATCCCCTGACCTCCCACAAGTGGGCCCTCGATCTATACAGCCAGGCCGGGATCCACGATATCGCCAAAATGGACAACCGCGCGGAAACCCGCATCGGCGGACTCGTCTCCCAGTTCCGCAAGCTCTACACCAAGAAGAACCAGGAGCCCATGTGCATCTTCACCCTTGAACATCTCGACGGGTTGATCGATGTCGTGGTGTTTCCCCAGGCCTTCCGCGATTTCGGGGTCTATATCCGCGATGAAGCCCCGGTCATGATCTGCGGTGAAGTCAAACGGGAAGAGGACACGGTCAAGCTGCTGGCCAATGAAGTGTATCCCCTGCCCGAGCTTCACAAGCACTTCGCCGAACGGGTCAGCCTGCACATTCCCGCCACCCGGGCCGATGATGATTTCTTCCGCAAGCTCAAGACCGTCCTCCGCAAACACCCAGGGGATGTGCCGCTGATTCTCTGCATCGTCAAGCCCGGCGGCGACAAGATCTTCATCAACACCGACCGTGACTACAAGGTTGCGCCGGACCAGGCGTTCGTAAAGGAAGTGGAACGCCTGCTCGGTGAGGACTCGGTCTACATTGCGGTCAACCCCCGCCCCTGCCTGCGCGCCCGCAAGCAGCGTTCGTTCCGTCCCGCGGCCCGAACGTAATCGGTCATTGACCCTGCACCAGGTTCTCACGAACATGGGCCGGATGAAGGTTTCAGGCTTCACATTTCTTCGCAACGGCAACCGGCTGGGGTATCCGTTCATCCCGTCGATCCGGTCCATCCTTCCGCTGGTCGATGAATTTGTTGTCGCCCTCGGTCCGAGCGATGACGGCACCGGCGACGATCTCCGGGCCATCGGCGACCCCAAGATCCGCATCCTTGAAACAACCTGGAACGAGCGCATCCGCAACGATCTTCGGGTCAAGGGCTTCGTGTACGGCCAACAGAAATCCATCGCCCTGTTCAACTGCACCGGCGACTGGGCGTTTTATCTCGAAGGCGATGAAATCGTTCACGAGGACGACCTCGAACCGATTCGGGCGTCCATGGAACGGCATCTCGATGACGAACGGGTGGAAGCCCTGTTTTTTGACTATCTGCATTTCTATGGAAACGGCAACACCGTGGCCCGCTCCCCGGCCTGGTACCGGCGGGCGCCGCGCATCCTTCGCAACACCATTCCCGCGTGGGCGCCCAAGGGCCTTTTTTTCACCGTCCTCGACAGTCATAAAAAAGCCCGTTACCCGAGAGCGGCCCATGCCGGCGGACGGATTTTTCACTACGGTTGGGTGCGCGGGGAGGACAAGGTCCAGGCCAGCCGCAATCAGAACCATCGGTTCTGGAGCGCATCCCCGACCACCATCGATCTCGACGATATCGATCCGTCGATTCTCCATCGCTACGACGGCAGCCATCCCTCGGTGATCCGCGAATGGCTGCCGGACTCGCAGGACGTCTACATGCCGAAGCCGGGGCATGAACTCACCCGCCGCGAGAAGAAACACCGCCGCATGATGAAACTTGAAAACGCGCTCGGCGGCGATTTTACCAAGAAACATTACCGTCCGGCCGACGGGCGATGGACCACGATGTTTTTCTATCCCCGACCCGGTGACTGGAAGAGAAGGGCAACCTGATGTACGTTCCTGACAGGAAAGGACAGATATGATGAAAGCACTTGTGGGAGCCATTCTGATGATCGTGACCAGCGCGGGGGAGATGCCGAACGGCGAGCCGACCGGTCTCTGGCTGGAAGAGTTTTCCGTACCGTATGAGATGTTTGTGAACGCCGGGTACAGCGTGACTGTTGCCAGCCCGCTCGGTGGGAAAGCGCCGGTCGATCCGCGAAGCCTCGAGCCAGGCGCGAAGCCGGACAGCGCGGATCGCTTTCTGACCCTGCTCAAGAACACCGTGCCACTTGAAGAGGTCGATCTATATGCGTATGACGCTTTCTTCTTTCCCGGCGGCCACGGCACGATGTTCGACTTCCCGGTGAATGAGCATGTGGCCGAGGCGGTTCGCCACGGCCTCGCCGAAGGCAAGCCGGTGGGCCTCGTTTGTCATGGTCCGGCGGCACTTGTCGGGGCGACCGATAACGGAAGGCCGGTTGTGGAGGGCATGAGCGTCACCGGATTCACCGATGCCGAAGAGGCTGCGGTCGGGTTGACTGACGCTGTTCCCTTTCTGCTGGAAACCCGTCTTCGCGAGCTGGGGGGCGACTTTTCCGGCGGGGCGAATTTCGAGCCTCATGTTGTGATCGACAACAATCTCATCACCGGGCAGAACCCCGCCTCCAGCGGGAAGGCGGCCTCCGCGCTCCTGCATCAGCTTGATGTCATGAGGGAGTGAGAAACCGGAGCATGTCGTAAATCATCCGGATGAGCGGGGCCGACCCGCCTGCAGACTCACCGCGACGTAACGGTTCTCCGTAGATCGCATCGATTTCCAACGGCCGCCCGAGGTCGAAGTCGATCATCATGCTGGTCCGGTACGGGGTCATCCGGTCGGTATAATCCATCATCTTCTGAACAAACGCGTCCTCAATGGTATGGCCGCGCGCGGCGGCCAGAGCGACCACTTCACGCATGACCCTTTCCACGAGGCCGCGGGTGGACGGATCAGCCATCAGGCGGTCGGTGGTGGTGCGGAGGATGACCGAAAGACCGTTGTAAGGAATATTCCAAACGAGTTTTCGCCAACGGGCGGCCTCCAGGTTCTCCATGAGCTCCACGTCGATGCCCGCTCCTTCGAAATCCGCGGCGATGGCCCGAAGGGTGTCGCCGGGCGGCGCATCGTTCCCGTCCGGGCGGTACCGGCCCATGGAAATGTGGCCGTAGTCCACGTAATGAATGCGTCCCGGGCCGGTTTTGTTTGAACACAGAAAACAGAGTCCGCCGTAGACCCGGTCCGGACCTGCAACTTGGGCTGCGGCATCCTCAACCCCGAGCCCGTTCTGAAGCACCAGCACAACGCCATCCGGCTTGACCACCTGCGGGAGGATCTCCGGCAGAATGCAATTGGCCGTGGTTTTCAAGGCAACGATGGCCACATCGCACGCCGGCATCTCGCGGACATCGCCATAAGCCTTCACGTTGTATACGTTATCCGGTCCGTCCTTTTCCGTAAGGACCAGCCCGTTCTCCTTCACGAAATCAGCATCGCTGTGAAGAAGAAAATGAACATCCCGGCCCGACCGGTGAAGGCATATCCCGTAATAGCCCCCGAGCGCGCCGGTACCGATGATGGCATAGGAGCGTTTGTCAGTCATGATGGTTTCCCGCTTCTCATGTCGTACCCGGAAACTATAGTACGGGAGTGAACAGGATTCAAAAGATTTGCCGAAGGGTCGCCCCGATCCTTGCGGCCATGGCTTGCGTATCGTGCGGCGGAGCCGCCATGGAGGAGCAACAACCGGTGATTGTGTTCGTCGGCGACAGCCTGACCGCGGGCGGAGACTGGAACGCCCTGCTTTCGCGATCCGATTGTGTAAATCACGGCATTGCCGGGGATACATCCGCCATGATTCTCAATCGGATCAACCATTCGTTGAATCCCGGCGCCAGGGCCTATGTGCTGCTGGCAGGAATCAACGACCTGAGCCGGGGGCGTCCTAGTAACGAGATTTCAGCCAACCTTACCGCCATCATCCAGCGCATGAAACAGGCTTCCCCGGATGCGGTGATCATTCTTCAGAGTGTCATGCCGGTGAATGAGAACATCCGGGCGTTCGTGTTCGACCTTGAGGCGATTCCCCGCCTGAACCGGCAATTGGACGACCTTGCCCGCGAGCTGAAGGTTGATTTTCTCGATATGTATCCCGTCATGCAGGATGACCAAGGACGCTTGAAAACATCCTACACCCTGGACGGCCTGCATCTCTCCGCGGAAGGATACAGGGTCTGGGCAGACCTGCTGGAGGAACGGCTGCCGGTTGAACCGCTGCCGTAGAAATCTGGCCCGCTGCCGCGGGCCGGAACGTTCAACGATCAACGTGGTCAACGTCCAACGTTCAAAGGGCCGGAGGGCCGGGCCATGTCGCAATCTCCCCGTTCCCATCCGCCGGAGGGGTGGATCCGCGGTAGCGGAGACGGGGTGGGTCGCTCGTTACGCACAACGGGTATCTTCTCACGTCCCATTTCATGCATCCGTTGGCCGGAGCAAAAACGCCCAATGTCCCTCTTTCTTTTTCGAGCAAAGCGAGAAAAAGCGGTGATACGGCTTGCGGGCTTGGGTAGGCGGCGGAAGCCGCCTAGGGAAACGGTGGGCTGTAGTGCCCGGAGTTCAAGGCGGAGAGGTGGTCGCTGGACTTCTGTCCGCGGCCTCCTCTCCAACGCAGAAGGCCGGGTGCTACAGGCCGCCGCTTTCCCGGCCCAAGCCCGCGAGCCTACACGGTCAACCGCGCAGCCGCCCCGCTGCCGCGGGCCGGAACGTTCAACGATCAACGTGGTCAACGTCCAACATTCAAAGGGCCGGAGGGCCGGGCCATGTCGGTTCTGCATCCTCCTCTGACTCCACGGCGGCCGAGGGACCGGCCGCCCTACCGGCCGGCGGATTCGATGTCGGCGCCGAGCGAACCTAACCGATCGGCAATGCTCTCGTATCCACGGTCGATGACGTCAGCCGCGTGGATCACGCTGCGGCCTTTCGCACAGAGTGCGGCGATCACCATGGCCATACCGGCGCGGATATCCGGGGAGCTCATATCAATGCCGTGCAGCCGGGCCGGCCCCTGGACCAGTACCCGGTGCGGATCGCACTGCACGATGCGGGCTCCCATCTCGATCAGCCGGTCCACAAAATACATCCGGCTTTCAAACAGCTTTTCAAAGAACAGAACACTGCCCCGGGCCTGGGTCGCCATGACGATGGCCACGCTCATCAGGTCGGACGGAAACGCGGGCCAGGTTCCATCCTCGATTTTGGGAATCGCCGTCCCCACATCATCCACCACCTGCATGCCGGCCGCTCCATCCACCACAAGGTCCCGGCGATCCCGCTTCACCGGCGCTCCAAGCTTTTCGAATGTGCGGTGAATCACCTCGGCCGCGGGATCCTGGCCCATACCGCGGACCCGCAGCTTGCCGCCGGTGACAAAGGCCGCCGCCATGAAGCTCCCGGCCTCGATGTAGTCGGGATCGATGGTGAAGGTTCCGCCCTTCAACCGTACTCCGCCGCGTATGCGGATGAGATTGGTGCCCGCCCCTTCGATCCTCGCCCCCATGCCCTGAAGCATGCGGGCCAGGTTCTGGACGTGTGGCTCACAGGCGGCATGAAACAACACCGTTTCCCCACGGGCGGCGGTGGCGGCCATCATCAGGTTCTCGGTCGCGGTCACGCTGGCCTCGTCGAGCAGGATACGCGTGCCTTTCAAACGGTCCGCGCGGCAGGATACCGAAGAGCCGGACCGTATCTTCGCCCCAAGGCAACGGAACCCGACAAGGTGTGTATCAATCCGGCGCCGGCCGATGATGTCGCCGCCGGGCGGGTGAATCCCGGCCGTTCCGCAACGGGCAAGCAGCGGGCCGGCGAAAAGGATGGATGCCCGGATGCGGCGACAGGTTTCCCGGTCCAGCCTGCCCGGATCGACGCACTTCGCATGCAGGGTCACCGAGCGTCCCTTTCGTGAAACATCCACCCCGAGACCGGCCAACAGGTCCAGCATCACTCCGACATCCACGATTGCCGGAACATTGCGCAGCGTCACCGGCTGATCCGTCAGCAGGCAGGCGGCAAGCATCGGCAACGCCGCGTTCTTGTTCCCCGAGGGGGTGAACACGCCGCCGATCGGACGACCGCCTCTGACCATGAGTTTACGCATTACAATGTATCGTGTCGCTGTTGCACTACCTGTAGATCAGGTTTGCCGCTTCGCTGCTGCCCTCCGGGCAGCCCGTCTCCCTTCGGTCGGCTCAGGTTTCAGGTTTCAGGTTTCAGGTTTCAGGTTTCAGGTTTCAGGTTTCAGGTTTCAAAGATCAGCATGGGTCCTGCCGGGTGCTTTGCAAGCGGCCGTGCCGTTACTCCACGGTTACGCTTTTGGCAAGGTTGCGGGGTTTGTCGATGTCGGTTCCGCGGGCCTGCGCGGCGTAATAGGCGAGAAGCTGAAGGGCGACGACGTTGACCATGGGGGTGTATTCATCCCTCGCATCGGGCACGAACATGATGTCTTCCGCGAATCCCGGCACGATCGTGTCTCCCTCGGTGGCGACGGCAATGATACGGCCGTGCCGGGCATCGACCTCGCGCATATTGGAAATCATTTTCTCGTACACCTCATCCCGGGTCCTGGTGCAGATGCAGATGACCGGGAGGTACTCATTGATCAGCGCGATCGGCCCGTGCTTCATCTCTCCCGCGGCATAGCCCTCGGCATGCTGATACGAGATCTCCTTGTTCTTCAGCGCGCCTTCAAGCGCGGTCGGGTAATTGAACTTGCGGCCAAGGTAGAGCGAGCTGGCGCCGTCATGATGTTTGTCGGCAATGGCCTGAATGGCCTCTTTGGATTTCACCACGTAGTGAATGGCATCGGGAATCCCGTGCAGGGCATCCAGCAATTCCGTCTCCTGGCTTTCCGACAAATCATTCCGGGCTCGTGCGATGGCGATGGAAAGCAGGGCAAACGCCATTTGCTGCGCGGTATGCTCGTAGTCACCGTAGGTGCGCGGCTCCTCGCCCTCCGGAACAGGTGGCCCCACGATGGGCACATCGGCCAACTCATCGGG
>JAUIHQ010000168.1 GCA_030432155.1 bacterium
GGAGAAAATACGGCGCATGGCCATCATCATGTGCTCGGCCTTCTGGTCGTCATAAAACCCGATGGTTGAAAGCATTTCATCCCACATCACGTACATCCTCTCCCGCAGCTCGGTCGGGGCTTCGGGATGCTTTTCCTGGGGGGGGAAATAGTGGCCGCCGGCCAGGAACAACTCATAGCAGCAGACCATGACCGCCTGGGCGAGGTTCAGCGACGGGTATCGCGGGGAGCAGGGGATGCGGACGAGAAGGTTGCAGACGGCAAGCTCCTCATTGCTGAGCCCGTTGTCTTCACAACCGAATAACACCGCGGTAGGGGTGTGCCCCGACCGCTCCAGAAACCCGGGGGCCCAGTCCCGCGGGGCCTCGGCATGAAGGCGGTACACACCGCCCCGGTTGGATGTGCCGGCCACCGCCCCGCAATCCCCGACCGCGTCCTCCAGGGTGTGGACCGTCCTCGCCCGCTCGAGAATATCCCCGGCATTGACCGCCATCATCCTCGCCTCATCCATATCCATGGTGTCCTGGGGGCTGACCAGGACCAGCTTCGACAACCCCATGTTCTTCATCGCCCGGCACACCGAGCCGAGATTTCCCCCGTACATCGGCCGAACCAGGACAATTCGTATGTCTTTCAGCGCCATGCAATCCGTCCTACCACAATCCGCATCGCCCGGCCAGCCCCCGACTTTTTGGTGGAGCGGGGAGTGGTGTTTCCGTATAGTCCGGCGGTTTCACTGAAAGTTAACTTGATCGGCCGTGGTATTCAGTTCCGTCATATTTCTGTTTGCATTCCTGCCCCTGGTGCTTCTGGTTTACTTCCTTCTGCCCCGGGCGGCCCGGAACGTATTCCTGCTCGCAGCCAGCCTCCTGTTTTACGCCTGGGGGGAGACCGTCTACGTGGTGATCATGCTGACCTCGATCACCATGAATCACATCTTCGGGATTCTGCTGGACCGGGCCAGGGCCCGGGGGGGGACACGAGCCTCCATGAAGGGCATGGTCACCCTCGCGGTCGCCCTGAACCTCGGCATGCTGATTGTGTTCAAGTATGCGAATTTCATCTGCGGGAACCTCGACCGGATCCTCGCCGCGGCCGGGCTTCCGACCATCAACCTCGCCCCGGTCCACCTGCCCCTCGGCATCTCTTTTTTCACCTTCCAGGCCATGTCCTACGTCATCGACGTCTACCGGGGCACGGTCCGCGCCCAGCAGAGCTGGACCCGCACATCCCTGTTCATCTCGCTCTTCCCCCAGCTCATCGCCGGCCCGATTGTCCGCTACAAGGATATCGCGGAGGAGATCCTGCACCGGCGGGAGAACCTGAAAGACTTTGCCTCCGGCGTCCGGTTGTTCGTGATCGGCCTCGGCAAAAAAATGCTCATCGCCAACATCCTCGGCGCTTCGGTGGACCGGATCTATGCCATCCCCCACAATGAACTGACCACGCCGCTGGCCTGGATCGGGGCGGTGTTCTTCGCCATGCAGCTCTACTTCGACTTCGCGGGGTATTCGGACATGGCCATCGGCATGGGACGGATGTTCGGGTTCCATTTCAACCTGAACTTCCGGTACCCCTACGTCGCCCGCACCATGACCGAGTTGTGGCAGCGCTGGCACATTTCTCTATCCACCTGGTTCCGGGACTATCTTTTCACCCCGCTGGGGGGATACCGCTGCACGCGACGGCGGGCGTACATCAACCTGCTGATTGTGTTCTTCCTCTGCGGCCTGTGGCACGGAGCGAGTTGGAATTTTGTTATTTTCGGCATGTACCAGGGCATGTTTCTGATCACCGAGCGGATCATCCGGGCCAACCGTTACCGCATATTCAAAACACCGGCGGGCAACCTGTATGTTATCTTTGTGGTCGTCACCACGATGGTATGGTTCCGCACCGATGATCTGACTCATGCCGGGGTGTTTTTCAAGGCGATGGCCTGCTTCGGGTCGCCCGACACCCTGCTCCACCCCGCGGGATGGTACCTCGACAACGAGATCTTCCTCGCCGCGATCGCCGGCATCATCGGCAGCACCCCGTTCCTTCCGTGGCTCGACCGGAAACTCCTCGGACCCGCCCCCTCCCCCGCCCGGCAGACAGTCCGGAACATCCTCGCTCTGTCCGGGATGATCGCCATTTTGATCCTCTGCAGCATGAAACTCGCTGCCGGGACCCACAACCCCTTCATCTATTTCCGCTTCTGATCCCTGCCATGTCCGTCTCCGTGCAGCGCCTGTTCGATATCGCGGCGACCGCCCTGTTTGCCGTGCTGATTCTTATTCCGGGAGGCGGGATGCTGCTGGATGCCTCTCCGCACATCGACGCCACGGAAAAACGGACGGCCGTGCCCTGGCCGGGACGGCCGGCGTCCGCCGACGAGTGGCGCTCGTTTCCCCGCAACGTGGAAGCCTGGTTCGCCGACCGGTTCCTGTTCCGGTCCGAGCTGATCCGGGGCCATGGATACTTGAGCTTTTTCGGACTCGGGGTATCGCCCAGTCCCCGCGTCATCATCGGCAAGGACGGCTGGTTGTTCCTTGATGCCATTCACGAGGATGTGCGCGTGGACTCGGTGGCAGACTACCGGGGAACCCGCCCGCTTTCCCCCGCCCGGCTGGAGTGGTGGCGCTGGCTCGCGGCGGACATGCAATACTGGAGCCGGTCCCAGGGCATGGATTTTCTGTTCGTGATGGTGCCCCCCAAAATGGACATGAATCCGGACAAGGTACCGGACGACCTTCAACCGCGGGGAAACCCCACCACCTTTGAGCAGGTCCGGGATCATCTCGCCCCGACACTCGGCAACGACCTTCTCGACCTGACCCCGGTTTTGGAATCATACCGCCCGGCCTTTGATCTATATCTGAAAACCGACACGCACTGGACCTGGCCCGCGGGTTTCGAATCCTACCGGTCAATCATGCACGCGCTGGAGCTGCCGCAATTTGATACAACCCCGATGAGCCGTGACGACTTCCACATCGTGACCAACTTCTGGGCCGAGGGCGATCTCGCCCAGATGATGAGCATCGGGACCGGCTACGGCGAATGGATCGAGGAATGGATCCCGCAGACACCATCAGCCGTTGAATGGGAGAACGTGCAGGACCGGCCGCTGGCCGACATGATTTCCCGCAAACCCGACCCCAGCCTGCCCAATGCCATCATCTTTCGGGATTCGTTCAGTGAATTTCTGCGTCCGTTTCTGGCTGAACATTTCCAGACGGCGTACTTCGCGTGGGTGCGAACCGGTATCGAGCGCAGGCCGCTATACCTGGATGACCCCAGGGCCATGATCATGATCTTTGCCGACCGCACATTCCGGCGCATCTGGCCCTATCCGCTTCCCATCCAACTGCTGGCTGCTGATGCGCGGTTTGAGGCTTCATCCCACGTTTTGTTTTCCGGCCTCGAGGTTTTGATTCCCGACGAGGGCTGGGAAAAGACCGAATCAGGACTCCGCGCCGGGCGTGAACCCAGGGGATACACCATCAACCTGCCCCCCACACTGACCGGGAACCGGTCCGAGATTCCCCTGGTACGAACCGGCCTGTCACTCGTGGAACCGGTCGTTGTCGAGTTCACATGGAAACCGTCGGAACCGGGCCTGCCCGATCACCTTCGGCTGCGGCTTGATCCGGGGGAACACCAGGTGACGTTCCCGATCATCGACCCGGATGCGACAGGTCCCTTCCGGCTTCATATCCGGGGATCACGAGGAGGAACCGTCGTGACCTCGTTCGAAGTTCGCCTGCATCCCCGCGATTGATGACGGATCACGGGGAACCAGGCGAACCTCCAGGCTTCGAATGACCTGGACCTGCCCGGCCGGGAACCGAATCTGGACCGCCCCGACGGTTTCAGGATCCAGAACCGGAAGGAACACCCGTTGAATGCCCGCGACCAGATCGGCCTTCACCTCCCGGCGCTGAAACGACATCCATGTATCCTCATGTTGCGTATCCCAGAACAGGGAGATCGAGGTCTCCCGGTCTGACTCAACCTCGATCCCGACCACGGCGAGATGGGTGGCGAAGGCCGGAAGCCAGGGAATCTGCAACATGCCGGTATTCGACACGTCGATTCCGGCGTCATCAAAAATCACATCGGGGTTGAGCGCTCTCAACGCTGCGTCGGCGGAGGTCAATGCGACATCATCTGACGCGGCAAAACGATCCTCATTCCCCGCCTGCTGGACTTCGATCGGATAGCGTTGCCCGAGGCGAATCCGCCGCTCCCCCATCATCTGGATCGCCACATCGGGAGCCGACTCGCGCACCAGGCCGGTTTCAATACCGAGGTTGGTCCAGCGGAAGCGAATCCACCGGAAACCCTCAACCAGTATCGGCTTGATGTACTGACCGAACGAATCGTGAAAGAGCACGGCCCGGGGCAGCATAGGATCGTCCACTTCGGCCACGATGTCGGCCAGCGGATGGTCCCGAAGCGGCGTCACGCGGGCCCGCGGCCGGCGGGGCGTCAGCTCTTCCAGAACCTCATACACCCGTCCCGGTAATCCCACCAGCCGGGCCAGATCACCTTCGGTGTACCGGAAGCTCCGGCGGTTCCATGCGTCAAATCCGGGAAACGAGGCATCGGGATAATCCCGGTAAATCCGGTCGGTCAAGGCGATGGCCCCGGCGAGGGCCCCGTCATCGTTCCAGTGGGTGTCGGTTTTCCGGTATGTGACATGGGTCCGCCCGCGCTCTTGCATCGGCCCGGTGAGATTCAGCACCGAAAACGAAAGGTGACGATCCATGTAGTCCATGAACTGCTCCAGCGCGGACTGCTTCCCATAGGGTCTGATATGCGCCGGAAGGTGATCCGCATACAGCGAGGGCTTCCCCGGTACCACGGCATAGAGGTATTTCACGTCCTGCTGCTGAAGCCAGACCCGCTGATCTTCAAGTTGCCACCTCCAGCGCTCGAGCTGGAAAGGTGTGAGGGGCATCGTACCGCGATAGTCGGTAATCGGATCGCCGTCGATATCCGGCACCCCCTTCAGAAACAGCCAGCCGTCATCGCCGCGAATCACCTTGGGCGAAGGCGACATGCCCAGTCCGAAATACAACAGGTGACTGTGAAGGCGGATCAGGGACTGGCGCATGCCAAACCGGTCGGCATGCCACGCTTCCCATGCCCGGGGCCACTGCATCCAGGCCGCCGCGGAGTCCGGGAGGACCGGCAGGGGGGCCAGGGTCCGCTGCTCCTCCTGCCTCGCTGCGTCGCTCCGACCGGTTGCAACCTGAACGAGGGCCGGCAGAATCAACGCCAGGCAGAACAACAGCACCGCGGCGATGTCCGAACGTGACTGTATCCTGCTTTCCATGCCCGCAACCTACTATGCACCAAGCCCCCGGCTCAATCGCGATTATGGATCCTGGATCAGGCGCCGGTGTTGTAGATAACCGGCATTCTTCCCTTCCACTCCGCCCACACACCATCCTCGGTCATAAGTGCGGCCATGAAATGGGCGACATTGATCCGTGATGTTTCCCCGGCATGGAAGATGGCGCTGCGGACCGGGGATGGATGGAGTTCGTAGGGCGTTACCTCGTCTCGATGCAGCAGGGTGTCGGGACGAACCGCCGCCCATTCGAGGAACGGATCCTCCCCGCCGACCCGCGTCCGCAGATAGTCCGCCGCACATTCGTTATCGCGATGCGGCGGGATGAGCAGCCGTAAAAGGCCCAGCACCATGTGTTCGCGAATGGCCACCGGCTCGGGCAGATCCCGGTTCCGGTTTCCGGCGGTATTCATCAGCACGAATCGAACCGGGGTATCCGGGCGATTCGCTCGAACCGCTTCGCACAGGCATTCAACCGACCGGGTCACCAGCCGGTAGGGCGGACCCCAGATGCCCCGGACGTTAATGCTGTGACCGAGGCAGGACGCGATGGAGGAACAGCCGGCAACCAACTCCGAGCGCTGTTCTTCACTCATGTCGAGAACCGAACCCTCCACGGAAGTCAGACCTTCATGCCGGCGAAGATGATCAGGGAGACGGGATGCAGAACGCACGAGAACCTTCACCCGGCAGCCCCGGTCCAACAGGAGCCCGGTCAGCAGGCGGCCGGTTGCACCGCTCGCGCCTGTCACGAGAACCGTCATCCCGCAACCGGTTTGGCGGTAACGGGTATTTTTTTGGCAAACGGTGCGGTCACACAGACGAACACGATTTCGACGGCGATGCTGATCCACAGGCCAAGGGCGACGCCGGACGTAAATCCATAGGAGTGAAGGCCGACCCCGAGGAGATTGATCCCCAGCCAGGCCATCAGCACCACGATGACCCCCAGCACACTCATTGCGGCAACGCCACGGTCGCCGATCCAATTGCTGATCCGCGCGTGAAAAATCATCGCCGTCCACAGAACGATCAGCAGGGCCCCGTTCTCCTTGGGATCCCATCCCCAGAAACGCCCCCAGGATTGGTCAGCCCACACGCCCCCCAGCATGGTGCCGAGGAAGGAGAAGATGAGACCGAAGGCGAGCAGTCCATAGACGGCCCGGGCCGTGGCCTTCAACCGTTTGTCATACGGCATACGCCGGAACGCCTGAAGCAAGTAGATATGACCGGCAAGACCGGCGGCCACACAACCCGCATAGCCGATGGTGATTGTGACAACATGGGTAGACAGCCAGAAGTTCGAGTCAAGCACCGCCACGACCACCCCGAGGGTGTCGCCTTGAGCGGCGAACTTGGAGGAAACCATCAACAGGGAAAGCCCGGATATACCGGAAATGACACTGCCGAGGCCATTGCGCTGAAACCATTCCACGGCAAGACCCAACACGACGCAGACCCATGCGACGAATACGAATGTTGCGTAGAGATTGGTCATCGGGGGACGCCCCATGATCATCATCCGCCAGATCATGGCCAGGGTATGGGGAACCAGCCCCAGGGCAGCCAGCGCCCATGCGCCCCGCAACACCCAGCGGCGCTCCAGCATCATCCCGGCAAGCCCGAGCAAGAAGGCCAGGCCATACAGAATTTCCGCACGGTAATAGAGCTTGAGGCGGTTGTAGAGGAGCTCGAGATCGATATGATCCAGGGCGCGGGTCGGGGTGACCCGGCTCATCACCGAGCGCTGATACGCACGGGCGGCCATGTCAAATTCCGCCTGCGAACCGGCGCGATAGGCCGCAGCCATATCACCGAGAGCCTCCAGCTCTTCCCGGAACCGATCGGTCAGAAACTGCATCGAAAGAACATCCCAGGGGCCGACCCATTGTTCATTGCCATGCCCGTGCACCGGCATCATCGCCGGAGGAAGGCCGGCGTGATGACGCGACATCTGGAACAGCATGGAGGAGAGGCGGAACAGTTCCTGCTCGGGTTCGGTCCAGGTCTCGGGATCCTTTTCGCTCAACGCCTGAACCGGGCCGGCAAGACGGCCCCCGCGCAGATAGATGTCGAGAAAGGTGAATGTATCGCGACCTTCGGGCAAGCCCAGCAACTCGCGGTTTGACGCATGTTCCACCTCGAACGCACGCATGTCTTCGGTGAAGCGGAACGCCTGTTGAAGCTGGGAGAATTCAGACAGGTTGTGATACACCCGCATGATTTCCTTCTCCACCGGCGTCCTCTCATCGTCCGGAACCTGGAACGCTTTCTGCGCCATGTTGAAGAGTTTTTCCAGCCCGGCGTGAAGTTCATGAAAGGTGAACCGGCGGCGGCCGTCCTCCACATCCACTCCGATGGCTTCCAGCACTTCCGGATGGTTGATGAGAAAAAACGGACGGGACGCAACCGACTCCGGCGCGAAGAAAACGTCGGCCAGCCACCGGACCGCAGGCTCACCTTCCAGCGTGCTCTTGCCCGAATACTGAAGCAGCTTCAGACGGGCATAGGTATCCAGCGGCATTTCCCGGCCGCCTTCCTGAACCGGAATGCTCTTGAATGCATCAAACCGGTCAACCTCGGCATGAACCGGCGCCCCGGCCAGGAGCCCCAGCAGGGCTGTGATCAACAGTGCACGCAATGTCATGACGGTCTCCTCACCGGTCGCAGCCGCCGGATCATCATCATCGTGAAGTGGAGAATCATGCCGAAGACGATGATGCCGGTGCTGATGTAGGGCAGCAACCGCCCGTAATTCTTGGCCACGGCAAAGGTGGAGGACTGCGCGCCCTGCGGTGTCTCGCGGTACGATTGCTGGAAGAGGGTGAACCCCCGGTGCCGCAGCGGCTTGTTCATGGAGATTGTCAGCGAGCGCTCGATGCCATCGGCCTGCACCTCAACCACACTGGAGAACGA
>JAUIHQ010000463.1 GCA_030432155.1 bacterium
AATCAGCTTCGCTTGCTCAGCACATTTTTCTCATAGGCTTTCACCTCATCAATCCAGCCCCGTCCCACCGGCATGTTCTCGACCTCGCAGACATGATCCCAGACCGCGCCGAACGGCAGGGTCTTGGCCTCTTCAACGTAAGCGAGGCGTGCGGTGTAATCTCCTGCTGCCTCCGCCTTGCGCAGCATATCCACGGGATCCAACAGGGCGGCGAGAAGGGCCTTGCGCATGCTGCGGGTTCCGATGACCCAGGCCGCGATCCGGTTGATGCTGGCATCGAAGAAATCAAGTCCGATCGAAACCCGGTCGAGGTATCCGCCGCGCACGAGCTCCTGGGCGGTGGCGGTCAGGTCGTCATTGACGAGGACGACATGATCGCTGTCCCAGCGCACGCCCCGGCTGACATGCAGCAGAAGGCGGTCCACCCACTGGAGCACCGAGGAGAATTTGTCGGCGATACCCTCGGTGGGGTGAAAATGCCCGGCGTCGAGGCACAGGACCTTTTTGCGGGTGATGGCATACCCGAGATAGAATTCATGCGACCCGACGACGTAGGATTCCGATCCGATGCCGAACAATTTGCTTTCCACCGCATCGAGCAGAAAGTCCGGACTGATATCTTCGGCAAAGATCTCGTCGAGGGACGCACGCAGCCGATCGCGGGGGGATTTGCGGTCGGCGGGAATGTCCTTGTAACCGTCGGGGATCCATACGTTGTTGACACAGGGCGAACCGAGAGCTTTCCCCATCGCCGCGGCGATGTGCCGCGTGGCCTTTCCGTGGGCGATCCAGAAATCGCGAATGCCTTTGTCGGGATGGCTCAGGGTGAAACCGTCATCCGCTTTCGGATGGGAGAAATAGCTCGGGTTGAAGTCGAGACCGAACCCGTTGGTTTTCGCCCAGTCGATCCAGGTCGAGAAATGATCCGGCTCCAGGGCATCCCGGTCAACCTTCCTGCCGCCGGTTTCGGCGTACAGGGCATGCAGGTTCATCCGCTTGGCCCCGGGGATCAATGACGCGGCTTTTTCGAAGTCGGCGCGCAGCTCGTCCGCCGTCCTCGCTTTTCCGGGATAGTTGCCGGTAACCGCAAGGCCGCTGCCCAGCACCTGTCCCTCGTTCTCGAATCCCCCGACATCATCGCCCTGCCAGCAATGCATGCTGATCGGGGTCTGCAGGGCGGTTTTGATCGCGGCGTCTGTATCCACGCCCCAATCGGCATACACCTTGCGGGCTTCTTCATAGGATACTGTGGGTGATTTGCTCATGGTGCTGACTCCTGTTTCGATGCAACGTTCTGCCGGTATGATTCCACTTCCCAGTTTTCGATAAACGCCCGGGCTTCCTTCGACATGTATTGTACTCCGCCGAATGCCGGGGCCAGTTGTTCCACCAACGCGCCGTCCCGGGCCAGGTCCGCAGCCAGTCCGGCCATGCGTTCATTGGCTCCGATACCAAACACATATCCCTCAACCTTCATGACCCGGGGAAAGTATCCGTTCTCGGCCCGGTAGTTCTCAACATGTTCACGGGTGGGCGGG
>JAUIHQ010000169.1 GCA_030432155.1 bacterium
CGCAGATGCGCTGGTAAAACTCGCGGGTAAAGCCCTTGAGATCGATATTCGCGGCATCCATGTGCTCAAACAGCGCCCGCCGCGGCTCCTCGCAGATGTAGCCTGCGGTAACCGCAACGGTGCGGATGTTCAGGTCATGGCAGGCCTTTGCAATGTCCACCGCGTACTCGAGAAAAATCACCGGGTCATTGTAGGTGAAGGCCACACTACGGCATCCCAGTTTCCGAGCCGCCCGGGCGATCTGCCCGGGATCACCTGTGTCGGACAGGGCATCGATCTCCCGGGACTTGCTCATCCCCCAGTTTTGACAGAACCGGCAGGTCAGGTTGCAGCCCGCGGTACCGAAGGACAACACCGGGGTGCCGGGGAGGAAATGATTCAACGGCTTCTTTTCGATGGGGTCGATGCAGAAGCCCGACGATCGACCATAGGTGGTCAACACAACCTTTCCGTCGAGACAGCCGCGAACAAAACAGGCCCCGCGCTGCCCCTCTTTCAGTCGGCAATGATTGGGACACACATTGCATTGCACCCTGCCGCCGCCGAGGTTTTCCCAGTAGAGTGTGGGCGCCACTGATGCATCCTGCTGGATGGGCGTATCCATGTTTCTCCATTCCTATTGTAACCGCAAACCCGCCCCGTTACAATGGAGGTATGGGTATGGATCGGAACGGACGCATCCGCAGGCCCGCGGTAAGCGGGATGTTCTACCCGGATCAACCGGAGGAACTTTCCGCCGGGGTCGCCTCCTACCTTCTGTCCGCGGATCCCGCGCCGGTGAAGGGGCCGATCAAGGCGGTCATCGCACCTCATGCCGGCTATCCGTATTCCGGCCCGATCGCCGGCGTCGCGTATGAGGCGTTGCGGCGTGAAGGACGATCGTGGAGCCGGGTGGTTATCGCCGGTCCTTCCCATCATGTTGCGTTCGACGGGGTCGCCCTGCCGTCCCACGATGCCTTCCGGACACCCCTGGGATCCATGGCGGTGGACCGGGACATGTGCAGCCGGTTGCTGGAGAGTCCATCGGTCACCGAGCTTGATGAAGCTCATCGCCGGGAACATGGCATTGAAGTACACCTCCCGTTCCTCCAGGCAATCGATTCCGGCGCCTCGATCGTACCCCTGGTCGTCGGGGCAATATCCATGCAGGATATGGCGAACGTTCTCAACCTTGCCTGGGGAGGTCCGGAAACCCTCATCATCATCAGTTCCGACCTCAGTCATTACTTTGACTATGCCACCGCATACCGGCTCGACCGACAAACCGCCGATTCCATCGAGGCCCTGGCCCCGAACGACATACGATTCGACCAGGCCTGCGGGCGATTGCCGATCCAGGGGCTGCTGATCATGGCCGACCGGACCGGACTTTACCCGATGACCCTTGACCTTCGGAACTCGGGCGATACCGCCGGTTCCCGGGACCGGGTGGTCGGATACGGGGCATGGGTCTTTCATGGATGAGTCCTATCCACCGACGGACCGGGAGTTGATGCTGGCCACCGCACGTGCATCAATAGAACACGGCCTCGTCCACCACCGACCCGCCCCGGTTTCCATGAAGGGGCTTTCCCCGGCCCTGACCGCACCCCGGGCAACGTTTGTGACGTTGAAAATGCAGGGAGATCTTCGGGGATGTATCGGAACGCTCAGAGCGGTGAAACCTCTGCTCGAAGATGTCGCCGAGAGAGCCTACGAGGCTGCTTTTCGCGATCCACGCTTCGACCCGGTCACCCGGGAGGAGTTGCCGGATATCCGGCTATCCATCTCGGTCCTCACACCGCCCGAGGCATTGACCTTCAAGGATGAAAAAGAGCTGCTGAAGCTTCTCGTTCCCGGACAGGACGGCCTGATCATAGAAGCCGGCAACCGCAAGGCTACCTATTTGCCATCGGTCTGGGAACAACTTCGCGAGCCGGCCGCCTTTCTATCGAACCTGAAACACAAAGCCGGCCTCGATCCCCGCCTGCCGGCGACCGGTCTCAACGCATGGCGATACCACGTGACCGAGATTCGAGAAACAGAGGCTGGCTGATATTCCAAACTTTGGAAACAAGCCGTGATCGATTTCCAGGGATTGGAAAAATCTTTATGCGCATTTCCAATGCTTGGAAGTTCGAACTGCTTACATGAGGCTTGAGCAACATGCACCAGGGTGTGCGAATAGACGTAATGGCATGGTTCGGGCTGCAGGGACGCGATTCGAATGTTCAGTCTTCATCGATGCTGAACAGCCACCAGCGTTTCCGGGTTTGCCGGGATGACGCGGGCTTCCGGTCGAAGTAGAGGATCATCCGAATCCCGTCTTCGGTCTCGATTTCATACCAGTGCCGCCGGACATATCGCTCGCCGCTGCCGTGGGTGCAGGCGGATGTTGTTTTCCATGTCCGGTGTACCAACGAGATCGTTACCTCATCCCCGTCCCACAGGAAACGGCGGGGAAGCGCGGGTTCGCCGGGACGGGAGGATAGTTCCAGCGCCGCCGGCACCGGTTTGATTTCCTCGCTTATGAACCGTTCCGTCATAGGTCCTTATTCGACGGGCAACCGATATGGCATGTCAATGATATAGAAACGAGATAATGGACGCGGGCAACCGGGAGGTTGCCCCTCCGGACTTCACAGAACCATGCCGTTACACGGGCAACCGGGAGGTTGCCCCTCCGGATAGATCCGACGTTGCCGATTGATCATGCAGAAAGCAAAACGGCGGTTCCGGGGGGAACCGCCGTTTGTTTTAATTTGTTGCTCGATGTGCGTTACAGCATGGGCGCGATGACGAGGGAGACCACACTCATCAACTTGATGAGGATGTTCAGGGACGGGCCGGCGGTGTCCTTGAAGGGATCGCCGACCGTATCGCCGATCACCGCGGCCTTGTGGGCATCGGATCCCTTGCCGCCGAGTGCGCCGGTTTCGATATACTTCTTCGCGTTGTCCCAGGCGCCGCCCGCGTTCGACATGAACAGGGCCATCATCACGCCGGACACGGTCACGCCGGCGAGCAACCCGCCGAGCATTTCCTTGCCGAAGATGAAGCCCACAGCCACCGGGGTCAGAACCCCGAGAAGTGCGGGCACCGTCATCTCTTTGATTGCGGCGGCGGTGGAAATATCCACGCATCGTGCATAATCCGCCTTGGCCTTGCCTTCAAGCAGGCCTGGGATGGTTTTAAACTGGCGGCGCACCTCGGCGATCATCGCAAACGCGGCACGTCCCACCGCGGCCATCGCGAAGGAGGAGAACAGGAACGGCAACATACCGCCGATGAAGAGCCCGGACATCACCTTGGGGTTCGTGATGTCGATCACGTCCACGCCCGCGGTTTCACGGAAGGCGGCAAACAGGGCCAGCGCGGTGAGGGCCGCGGAGCCGATGGCGAAGCCCTTGCCGATGGCGGCGGTGGTGTTGCCGACCGCATCGAGCTTGTCCGTCCGCTTACGGACTTCCGGCTCCAGCTCGGCCATCTCCGCGAGTCCGCCGGCGTTGTCGGCGATCGGACCGTACGCATCAACCGCCAACTGAATACCGGTGGTGGCCAGCATACCCAGTGCGGCAATGGCGATGCCGTAGAGACCGGCAAAGTGATAGGCCACAAAGATCGCGGCGACGAGGGCGACGATCGGCAACGCGGTGGACTGCATGCCGATGCCGAGGCCGGCGATAATGTTGGTGGCGGCCCCGGTTTCCGACTGATCCGCAATTTTCTGGGCCGGTTTTTTGCTTTCCGCGGTGTAGTACTCGGTCAGCATGCCGATGGCGATACCGGCGGCCAGACCGCCGATGGTGGCGATGAAGATCCCAAGGGCGGATATCGGCGAATCCGCCGGTACCAGCTTCATGCAGATCGGATAGGTCAACCCGGCCATCACAATGCCGGCGGCAAACGTGCCGACGTTCAATGCGGTCTGGGGATTGCCGCCTTCCTTCGTGCGGACAAGGAATGTGCCTCCAATCGAGACAAGGATGCCGAACGCGGCGATCACCAGCGGGAGAATGACCAGCTCGGGAACGCCTGCGGCCGCGCCGAGAACCATCGAGCCGACGATCGAGCCGACATACGACTCGAACAGGTCCGCGCCCATACCGGCAACGTCGCCCACGTTATCGCCGACGTTGTCCGCGATCGTGGCTGGATTCCGGGGATCGTCTTCGGGAATGCCCGCCTCAACCTTGCCGACGAGATCCGCGCCAACGTCCGCAGCTTTCGTATAGATACCGCCGCCCACGCGGGCGAAAAGAGCGATCGAAGAAGCGCCCATGGCGAATCCGTTGATGACCGGAAGGACTGTATCATGCAGGTTGGCAATGTCCGCGCCGAACATCCTCGTGTAGACAAGAAGAAGAACCGACAACCCGATCACGCCGAGGCCGACCACGCACATGCCCATGACCGTTCCGCCGGAGAAGGCGACAACCAGCGCTTCATTCAACCCCTTGCGGGCGCCGTTGGTTGTCCGCATGTTGGCGGCGGTGGCAATACGCATGCCGAAGAATCCGGCGAGGCCCGAGCAGAATGCGCCGACCGCGAACGATACCGCGACCAGCTTGATGTTGCCCTCGTTCCCGAGGACCAGCAGAACCGCCACCGCGATCACGAACACCGCGAGGACCTTGTATTCGCGGGAAAGGAACGCCATCGCGCCTTCACGTACCGCGGCGCCGATTTCCTGCATCCGTTCCGTGCCCGGATCCTGTTTGTTCACCCACGTGCTTTTAAAGAATGCAAAGAGCAGGGCAAGAACGCCCGAACCCAGGGCCAGATAGATCAGGTTTGTATTCATGTTTTATTGCTTCTCCTTTTGGAACCGGCGCCATCCCGTCCTTCTCGGGTATGGACGTGCCGGAAAAGTCAGGCCATGAACGTGTAAAAAAAGGAACAAAATGGCAACCGGAAACTGATGATGCCCCCACCCCTAACTTTCGATCAGGTAAACCCTTATACCGGGTTCAGAAAGCATAGGAAAGGTTCACGCCGATGAGTCCGGACGGATCGAATTCGTCTTCCCGCAGGGTTCGGTCGTCCTGATCGAGGATTTCCGTTTCGCGATAGAAGTAGGATCCGAGAAACCCGCTGACCGTGAGCTGGTTATCGAAGGTATGGGTCAGGCCCGCGACCAGAGCATAACCGGTTTCATCAAAAATGCCGCCGGGCGCCACATCGCTATCTTCCTCCAGCCGATACTGGTTCCCGTTGAAACCGAGGACGAGACTGTAGGTGGTGGCTCCGTTGGGATCGGGTTTGAAATCGATCGAGGCCACCCGCAGCACCTGAAGCTCCCGGGATTGTTGGGCGGGAAGGAGACCGAGGCTCAACCGGTCGGTGGCCTGCCAGTTCACCCCCAACAGCGGAAACCCGATGACATCGCCCTCGAGATCCTGGTTGAGGAAAAAGCCCATGGTCAGGGAGAGGTCTTCGTTCACCTTGTACCCTGCGGCCATGATAGCCCCCCAGGTGACGGCATCGTCATACCCGTTCCCCCGCTCAAAACCGGCATCGACCAGTAAGGCGCTGAATATCGACCACGGGGAACCGGGCATCGGCCGGATGTAGGCTGCGGTATAGCGATGGGACGAAGCGTCGAGATCCGTATCCGACACGCCGTCCAGCCCGGAAAATGAGTATCGGCTGAACTCGAAGTTCGCGCCCAGGCGCACGATGGCCCCGTTGAACGCAAAATCGCGGTATGCGTACCCGATACCGCTGCGTTGAACGCCCATGGAACCGGGGGCGGATCGGAGGTCGGCATCGCTGTTGGCGGTGAAAAAACCTTCCAGGCGGTGATGGGAAAAGCCGCCGCCCCCGCGAATACTCTCGATCCGCTGCGGAGGTGTTTCCGAACCGTACGCTTCGGGAAGATGCGAGGGTTGCGCCGATACGCTCACGGCCATGAGCAGGGCCAGGCCGAGGCCCGTTCCGACATATTTCGTTGCTGATGGTCCTGCCGGTCGTCTTGTCATATCAACCCTTTTGGTTCCAAAGCTCTATCCGGCATGCCGGATATTCAGTTCGCGACAATATTCAGCAGCTTGTCCCGGATGTAAATGACCTTGCGGATATTTTTCCCGTCGAGCTGGTTCTGCACGGCCGGTATATCCCGTGCGGCGGCGAGAACGGCTTCCTCCTCCGTACCCGGGGCAACCGAAACCGCTCCGCGGCGTTTTCCATTCACCTGAACCGGGATCTCGATCGCGTCTTCAACCAGGCGCGAAGGATCCCACGCCGGCCAGGCTGCATAGGCCAGGCTCTCGCCTCCGCCGAGACGCGCCCAGAGTTCCTCGGCGAGATGAGGCGCATACGGACTCAACAGAAGAACAAAATCCCGGAGCACGGTCACCGGACGGACATCCCATTTCATCGCCGCATTCACGAATTCCATCATCGCCGAGATCGCGGTGTTGAACCGCATACCCTCGATATCCTCGGTCACCTTCTTGATGGTCTGATGCAGAAGCTTCAGGGATTCGGCCGGCGCCTCGACATCCTTCACCATGGGGTCGAGGGCCGTCCCTTCCTCGTTCATCACCAGGTTCCACACCCGGTTCAGAAAACGATGGACGCCGGCCACGCCGCGCATGCTCCACGGTTTCACCTGCTCCAGAGGGCCCATGAACATTTCATACAGGCGCAGCGAGTCGGCGCCGAACTCGGCAACGATATCGTCGGGGTTGATCACGTTGCCCCGGCTCTTGCTCATTTTCTCCGCTTTTGCCTGGACCCGGATGGATGGGTCTTCGCGCCATACGAACGAGTCGCCGCGCTTTTCCACATCTCCCTCGGCAATTCGTTCGGCCACGGCATCCCGACCCGCCTGTTCCGCGGATACCGGTGTCCCGTCCGGTTGCCGGAACAGGGAATATTCCACTTCCCCCAGAATCATGCCCTGGTTGACCAGGCGCTGGAACGGTTCGGGGGTTGAAACCACCCCGCAGTCGAACAGAACCTTATGCCAGAACCGTGCATACAAGAGATGGAGTACCGCATGCTCGGCCCCGCCGACGTAAAGGTCTACCGGCATCCATGCCTTCTCTTTTTCCGGATCGACAAGACACCCGGGATTCTTCGGGTCGATGAACCGCAGGAAATACCAGCATGACCCCGCCCACTGGGGCATGGTGTTGGTCTCCCGCACCGCGGGTTTGCCGGAGACCGGATCGGTCATCCGGACCCATTCATCCACGGTGGCCAACGGGCTTTCCCCGGTTCCGCTGGGCCGGTAGCTCTCGACATCCGGCAGCTCCACCGGCAGCGCCGACTCCGGCAGCGGGCGCACCTCGCCATCGACGAAGCAAACCGGGAACGGCTCTCCCCAGTAGCGCTGGCGGCTGAACAACCAGTCCCGGAGTTTGTAGTTCACCCTCGCTTCGCCGAGGTTCTGTGCCTCCAGCCACGTGGTGATTTTTTTCTTCGCGTCGGGTACGGAGAGACCGTCGATCGATACCCGGTCGCTCGATGAATGGATCAGGGTTCCGTCACCGGTATAGGCCTCGCGGGTGATGTCGCCGCCCGATACCACTTCGACCATCGGGATGTTGAACTGCCGGGCAAACGCATAGTCGCGTTCGTCATGCGCGGGCACGGCCATGATTGCGCCGGTTCCGTATCCCCACAGCACATAGTCCGCAATCCAGACCGGGATCTCTTTTCCGTTGACCGGATTGACCGCATGGGCGCCGGTCGGTACGCCGCTTTTCTCCTTCTGCAGTTCCGTCCGTTCCAGCTCGCTTTTCCGCAGAGCCTGCTCGCGGTAGGCTGCGACCGCATCGGCCTGTTCCGGGGTCGTGATGCGGTCGACCATGGGATGCTCGGGCGCCAGAACCATGTAGGTGGCGCCGAACAGGGTATCGGGGCGGGTGGTATACACCCGGATCGTCCGGCTTTCATCGCCGGCGACATTGAACAATACGTCCGCGCCTTCGGAACGGCCGATCCAGTTCCGCTGCATTTCCTTGATGCTGTCCGGCCAGTCCAGGTCTTCGAGATCGGCGAGCAGCCGCTCGGCATACGCGGTGATTTTCAGCATCCATTGCTTCATCGGCTTTCGAACGACCGGGTGTCCGCCGACTTCGCTCTTGCCGTCGATAACCTCCTCGTTCGCCAGCACCGTGCCCAGCTCGGGACACCAGTTCACCGGAATCTCCGCCTGGTACGCGAGGCCCCGGTTGTAGAGCTGGAGGAAGATCCAT
>JAUIHQ010000170.1 GCA_030432155.1 bacterium
CGGCGCCGCCGCCGGCCGCCGCTGGCGCCGCCGCCGCCGCCGCCGCCGCCTTCGCCTGCTGCTCCTTCTTCTTGGCCGCCTTCGCCTCGGCGGTGAGCTCGGCGACGCACTGGTCGCACTGATGCTGATGCCCAACGTGCCGTCGCCGGTGATGTCGGAGAGTGTAACGGTGCGTTCCGTGTTGCCCGAGCCATTGACGGCAACGATGGCATCCGAATCGCCCGTGGCATCCAGCACGATATCGCCCTCGGCCAGCGTCACCGTGTCCGCGTCCGTATAGGTCACGATGTAGGTCACCGGGCCCGTGTTCGCGATGGGAAGCGACGGCCCGCCGATGCTCACGCCGGGCGGCGTGTTGTCCACGATCACCGCCCCGCTCGGACCCGCGTGCAGCGAGGCGTTGGTGGCCGCGTCGGTCGCGATACCCGCCGCGATGCTGATGGTGTAGCTGCCGTCGCCGGTGACACCGCTCACCTCCACCGTCGGTGTGGCCGTTGTTCCGTCGACGACATTGACGCTGCCGCCCGCCGTGCCGCTGTGGTTCAGCGTGACGTCGCCACTCACGAGGTTGATGGTGTCCGCGCCGCTCACGGTCACGGGGAAACTCGCGGTACCGGCGCTGTTCACCGGCGAGCCAAGCGACCCGCCGAGGCCCACGCCGGGCCGCGTGTTGTCGATAGTGACTGCTGCGCTCGTGACGCTGGAAGCCAGAAGATTCCCGGCAAGATCCTGCACGTCCGAGCCGGTATCCACGGCGATGGTGAACGACCCGTCGCCGGTGACGCCTTCGACGGTCACGGTGTAGGTATCTCCGCTGCCGCTCACGCTCACACCGGTGTGGGAGGTGCCGCTGTGGTTCACTACCACATCGTCGTCGAAGTTCTGCACGTCCTCGTCGAAGGTCACCGTGAAGTCGACATCGCCGCCCTGCGTCGGGCCGGAAGTCGCGAGGGTGATGGTGGTGGCGTTCGGGGGCACACCGGTTACGCTTAATGTCAGCACGTTTGCCGGGGACTCGACGACGGAGACAGAATACCCGGGTGGAGTGTTCACAACACTAAACGTACCAGTCACTGACGTACCCGCCATCGCGAATACCCACGAGTCGCCTACCGATGGGGTGTACTGTGGGTCGAACTCTAGGGCGGCGGTGGTGAGTTGAATTGAGGAGGAGTTGATAACGCTAAGTCCAGAAGGTCCATTCGATGTCGGCTGAAGCACAAGCGTCCCCTCCATGCCACTTGGCCCGACAAGAAAAGCCGGTAAGTTGACCGTGGCACCGCTCCCGTGAATTATCAAGGAGCCGGGAGCGTTGACGCCGACAACAAATGCCAAGAAACCACCTGTCAATGACCCTCCCAACAGTGTGTACGAAGCTGGCGCAGAAAGTCCTACGATAAACTCTGCTTGGAAGGACAAGTCCCCGCCAGACTGAATAATCGAAGCGCTCGTGCTTGATCCCAAATAGACCTGTTGAGCCGTTTCACCAGCTACGGTTACGGTCACGTCGTGGTCAATGTAAGCAGTATCTGATATGGTTGGTTCGCTCGGCGACCAAATCGGAGCTCCCCAGTCACCGTCGGCAATTGAGGTAACTGTCGCTGCGAAACTGTCGCTCGACATCCCCAGAGACACAAGCAACACCATTACTAACCCTAGCCAGACCCTAGAATCGCAGTGGGGCTTCAAACTGTGCATGACTTCTCTCCTTGGCTTGTAGCCTCACGCATGAGAAGGGGGGCATGGAACGGAGCACGGCCCTACCGCCCAAACTTTCTGACAAGTACGTCGACGCTACTGGATATCGTAGGAATAGCGGTGCCGAACCCCGGGTCGTAATCGGCGGTCCCAGCAGATCGACTCGTCCAGTGGGCGTTGTCCACATTGTCGCCGTCTCGGGTAGAGGACACGATCTCATGCGCCGGGATTCGCCGGCCTCGATTTGGGCTGGTTTAAGACACGCGCCGGTATCGCCTTGCCGCGAGGGCAAGCATCCCGAACAAGCACAGCACAACAAGAGTGTCGCCGCTGATGGGCGCCATCGAGGCTTCCTGCACATGCGGCTCCGCGACGGACGGATCTTCAACGTCCTCCGATAGGTAGTACTCTGGATCCAGCCATTTCAGCAACCACTTCACACCAAAGGCCTCTCCGCCTCGATAGCCCGAGTCCGACAAACTTGATACGCTTTGACACTCGTCGTCGAACGCCACTACGAAATAGTAGTAGATGACATTCTGAGGTTCCGCGCAGGAACATCCCATGCCGCCGGGAAGTTGCGGGGACATAGCCGTTGTGTCGTCGAAAGCCTGTTGAGTGGTGCCTCCAATGCGTGTCGCTCCGCTGAACGAGTTCGATGTGTTCCGATAGATATCGTAGCGATCAGCGTCACCCTCTTTCGTCCATGAAATACGAACACGATCCGGGAACGACCCATCCGAGGCTTGGACGTTAGATGGTGCAGGTGGTGAGACACAAGGAGCTTCATCGACTATCACGGCTCTTTCGGCTCTGCCCACGTTTCCACTTTGATCGGACACAGTGTAAACGACTGTATACGTTGCAGGCTGGCTCGGGTTGACAGGGTTGTCAGTCACGATCTGGTTGGAAAGTGCACCGTTACACGTGTCCGTCGCTGTGGCCCCTTGATCGATATAAGAATCACCTTCAGTTATCGTCACCGTACTGGATCCTCGAAGGGAAACGACGGGGGGGATCGTATCCCGCACTCGAACGGTCCGCTGTGCCGAAGCAGAATTACCTGCACCGTCCCTCGCGGTATAGGTGATGATATACTCGCCAGTCTCCGAGGTATCGACTACACCAGAACTAGTAATGGAGTTGGTGACATCGCCGTCTTGCGGGTCCTGAGCCGTTGCCCCTGGATCCGCAAAGCTCCCTCCACATTCGACCACGACGACCGCATTACCCAGTAATGTAACTACAGGGCTTTCATCGTCGACAATTTCAACGGTACGTTGGGTACTGGTGCCGTTCCCTGCGCCGTCCTCGACCGAGTACGTAATGGTGTAGCTTCCTGCTCGCGAAGTGTCCACGGTGCCAGTTGTTGCGATAGCCGACGTAAGGCTGCCGTCGCATGAATCCGATGCCGATGCTCCGGGGTCCATAAACGATGACCCCACATCCAAGGTAATCGAACTCGCGCCATTAAGGCTTATGCTCGGTGGCATGGTATCAGAAACAGTGACGTTTCTCGTGGCTTGTGCGGAGTTACCGGAGCTATCCGATACGGTGTAGGTGCACGTGTAATTGCCGGTGCTTCCCGTATCGACATTGCACGTCGCCACAATATCGTCGGTCAGGTCGCCATCGGCGTCATCAGTCGCCATTGCTCCCGGATCCGAGAACGAATCTCCGCACTCGATAACCAGATTCTGCGCACCGACTGGAGAAATGGTTGGTGCCCCATCGTCAATAATGTTCACCGTTCGGGTCCGCTGCGCTGAATTGCCGGATGAATCGGTCGCGGTGTAGGTGAGCACGTAGGTGCCCGGAACCTGGTCGTTTACGGTGCCATCAACATTAACGGCAAGCGAGCCATCGCAGGCGTCTGTGGCCGTCGCACCCGGATCGGTAAAATCATCTGGAAAATCGATGTTGATAGTGCTGTCGCCGTTGAGGGTGAGTACCGGGTCGGTCGTGTCCGATACCGTGACTTGTCGCGTCACCTCGCTGGAGTTACCCGCTTCGTCCGTGGCCGTGTAGCGGAACGTGTAGGTGCCCGGCGAGTTGGCATCGAAACCATCGTCGTTCACAACGGGGGTGACTGTGCCGTCGAAGGTATCGAATGCCGTTGACCCCGGATCGGAAAACGTATCGCCGCACTCCAGTTGCAACGAAGTCGAGCCGTTTAGAGAAACGTCGGGAGGCGTCCCGTCGTCACGAATGAGCACGGAGCGCACATCGTTGATAGGCGTTCCGGCACCGTTTTGCCCGGGCAGTATCCACAGACGGTTTTGACTTATCGGTTTCCACACAACTGCGGAGAACTGAAACCTGGAATTGAATGTCTCCGTACTCGGGCGCGGCGGCGTAACGTTGGACCAGCTACTACCATCGAACTCGTTGACGACGTTGCGCGTATCGTCGCCTATACGTCCATAGATCGCCCAGATTTTTCCAAACCCCGACACGAATTCCAACCCGTTCACGCCACCGGACGGCACGCCACCGCCACCGTTCGGAAGCGAAGATTCTTGTTGCCATGGGTTGCCATCGACACCGTCCCAGGACCAACAATCAAGCTTGTTTCCGTCGTCTGTTTCCCCACCTCCAACATAAATTCGACCATTGAGGACGGCGCAACCAAAGCCGTCACGAGGGTCCCAAGCAGCGTTGGCTTCGGCAGTCCATGTTATGCCATCCGCGCTCGAATATACATCGTTTCGACGGCCGGTAACCTTGTCCGATCCCCCCATGAGGTACACCTTCCCGTTCAGTACGGCTGCACGCATACCGTTTCGTGCAGTCCACGGAACTGTGGCATTTACTTTCTTCCATTGCCCCGGACTGTTCGCCCACCAGATCTCGCTAGAAAAGCGACTACCTCCGCCGTCGTTTAGGCGCCCAGCGACCACGTAGACATGCCCGTTGAACACAAAGCACGCGCTCCTACTGAGACCTTCATCCCAGACATTCGTGAATGAAGACCAGTCTTGTCCATTTGACGTAACGAAGACTTCGTTGAGCGCTTGGAACGAGCCACCGCCTCCTCGTCCCCCACCCATCATCCAAAGCTCGTTGTTAAAAACGACTGCGAAGTTTCCTTTGCGATTTGAAATGTCAATCGACGGGGAGTGGGAACTCCACGCATTGTTGTCGAGGACTTGAGCCTGAGTACTGAACGAGGCCGCCATTGCAATGACGAGAAGTACAGCCGACGACGCGGAAAGGGACCAACTGCGTATGCGGCTGTTCACTTCTAACAAGTATGACAATGTTGGTCTCATGGTCAGAATCTCCACCGGTGGTTAGTCGCTACTGGCAAGGTTTCGAATCACGAGAGCAGGATTCATACCAAGCGGAGAGACCTTGGCGGTATGGCCGGAATGACCAATACTGGCGGGGGCTCAATGAATCTGGGTCGACATCGCTCGATTCGCTGAGAGCGCACAAGTCAACGATGTATACAGAAGGCTGTAAACACAGGCGACACTGGGCGGACGCTACCGCTCAATGCCGTGGCGCTTGAGCATCTTGTGGAGGCCGGGGCGAGAAATGCCGAGGGCTTGAGCGGCGGCGGAGATGTTGCCGTCGCAGGCGTTCAGGGTTTGAATGATATGCTCCCGCTGCATCTCGTCCATGGTCTTGGGGTGGAAGGCGGGTTCAACGGAAGCGGCGAATCCGACATTGGAGAGCAGCACGTCGTCAGGAAGGATATCGACGCCGGAGGCAAGCGCGCAGGCGCGCTCGATGCAGGCGCGCAGTTCACGTACGTTGCCGGGCCAAGGGTGAGACTCCAGCTTTGCGAGTGTCCCAGGGTGAAGGCGCAGGCAGGGTGTTGGTAGCCGCGCTACGCAATCGCTCAGGAAGTGTTCGGCCAGCAGCGCGATGTCACTCTTTCGTTCGCGAAGCGGTGGTACGGACAGTTCCATGCCCGCGAGGCGCTGATACAGGTCGAACCGGAAATGGTTCTCCGGCAGGTCAAACTTCGGACGGTCGCCAGTCGCGGCAATCACGCGGACGTTGGCGCGCAAGAGGGACTCGCCCCCGACGCGGCGAAACTCGCCGAGTTCTATGGCACGCAATAGACTGACCTGGTGCTGGCGGGGCATGTCTCCGATCTCGTCGAGGAAGAGGGTTCCGCCGTGGGCCTGTTCGAACCAGCCGGTGCGTCGGCGCGTGGCCCCTGTAAACGCCCCCTTTTCGTGGCCAAACATCTCGCTCTCGAACAACTCGCTCGGGACCGCTGCGCAGTTTATTGCGATGAAAGGATGCATTGCGCGAGGGCTTAGATCGTGGATCAAGCGGGCGACCAATTCCTTGCCCGTGCCGGTCTCGCCCAAAATGACGACATTGATGTCCGTCTTCGCGATCTTCTGCACGAGCGACTTCACCCGATTGATTGCCTTGCTCTTGCCTACGATGCGACTCGTACCGCCCTTCGTGCCAAGGATCCGCTCGGCATCGCGTTGCAATTGCTCCTGACGCTCTATGGCGCGCACGTACGGTGCGAAACCATCGGCAATGGCAACGAGGAACTCCAGATCTTGCTCGTCGTAGGAGCCACGGGGAAACTCTGCCTGGCAAGCGGCGACTCCAAGCTTCTCATTGCCGTACTGCAACGGCGCGGCCAACGTAGTGCAGAAATGCTTCTTGCCGCCGGTACGCGTGTGGCTCGGTTGAAGAATTCCGCTGGACTCTTCAATCGCCCTGCGCAGGACCGCTTCTGGCGGCGGGAGATGACCATCAACCTCAAAGGCATAATGCGCTAGCTTGTTCTCGGCACCCAGATACCAAGCCAGCCAAAATGATTCCGGCCGGAAGTGCTCTCTCAAATCTGCGGCGAACAAGTCAACGAGTTCCTCCCTGGAAACGGCACGGCTGTACCGGCGACCCATGAGGTAGAGATCACGAAATTCAAGTACCGTCCGCGGTTGATAGTCTTCGGCTACGGCGCTTTCGCTTTGATGAAGGTAGTACGCGCGCGACAACGAAACCGTGACGGTCGTGGTAGGCTCGGGAGATTGTGCCGGACGTTCCTTTCCAGGGTGATCGCTGGCAATGAAGACGAAAGCGCCAACTGCGATCTCATCCCCTACTGTCAGAATCGCATCTTCCACCGGATCTCCGTTCACGTGAGTCCCATTGCGGCTGCCCAGGTCACGAATCCGGACGGTGCCTTTCTCCAGCCACAACTCACAATGGCGACGGGAGATCGCTCTGCCTTTTACGGATACTCCGCAGTCCTCGTCACGTCCAATTACAAGGGGCTGATCCGTAATCTCAAACGTGCGACCTCGGTTGTATCCAGTCTGTACTACCAAGTACATCATGCGACTCCCGTCGGGTGTTTCATGGCATGGGGCGAAGTCCTACTCGGAAATCCCGCACCAGCTTCGTGCTCGCAAACGTCCCCGTGGTACTCCATAGCTCAGCCCCGTGGTCGCCATCATCCGCGACGAAGTAGAGCCTGTCGATTGCAGGTGTCAGCCTACTGGCCTTCGCGCCTTTGAGCGGCGGCAGCGCTAGGTCCTTCACCATCTCGGTGCCCTCGTAGGTGCCGTCAGATCTCCACAACTCGGCTCCATGAATTCCATCGTCCGCGACGAAGTACAGTTGGTCATTCCAAACCTGAAGGTTGTGCGGATCAGAGCCCGCTGGTCCGGGCCCAATATCCCGTACGACACCCGGATCCAGCGTGCGAAGCCGCCAGAGCTCTGCGCCGGAAACACCATCGTCGGCCACGAAGAAGAGCGTGTTGCCCATGGGCGTGAAGTCTCGAAAGCCGGGGAACGATTTGCTGGAAACGAACGCAGTCAGATGAAACGTACCCCCATCGGTCCCATCGGAACGGAACAGCATCTCGCCTTCTCTGCTGGGGTGCAGCGCCGCGAAGTAGACGTAGTCACCAAGAGCCGTCAGTTCTCTCGGGTCAGAGCCTCCGGGTCCCGGCACCAGATCCCGTACTAGATAGGGCTCCGCGTCCGCGCCATCGAGAGCCCACAACTCCGCTCCGTGCTTGCCGTCGTTCACCACGAAGAAAAGCTTGTCACCGACGGGTGTAAGTTCAACCGGGGACGAGGAGGGATTGAAAACCGGTGTGTCATCGATATCGATCAAGAGCTGCGTCCCTTCCTGGGTTCCGTCCGTTACCCAGACTTCTCGTCCGTGCGTAGGGTCCGTTGCAGCGAAGACAACGCGTCCGCCCAACTGGGTCTGGTAGTAGGGGTAGCTGTGCGCCGGGCCAGGATGAATGTCTTTGAGTGACATTGTGCCCGCAGCGGTGCCATCGGACACCCAAAGTTCTTCCCCAGATTCCGGATGCAACGCACTGAAGATCAGTCTGTCCCCCAGCGGGCAAAGCTCGTATGGTTCAGATCCCTTGGGGCCCGGATTGATGTCTTTCACGAGGACAGTACCTTCGGCAGTCCCATCGGTCATCCATAGTTCCAGTCCGGTTTCCGGTTGCGTGGCGTTAAAGTACACACGTTCACCCACC
>JAUIHQ010000464.1 GCA_030432155.1 bacterium
GGACTTCCTGATCCAGATCCTCTCCGATCCTGTCCCGTTCCGCTTCCAGGTCGTAGTGGGCTTGGAGATTCAGCCGGGACTGCGGAGAATTCCCGAAGTACTTGGCGAGACGCAGAGCCGTATTCGCCGATATCGAACGCGTCCTGTATACGATTTCGTTGATTCTGCGGGCCGGAACGCTGAGGTCCTTGGCGAGGCGGTATTGACTGATGTTCATCGGCCGGAGAAACTCTTCGAGAAGGATTTCTCCAGGGTGAATAGGGGGCAGCTTCTTCATGTTGGGCTCCTGGTGATAGTCTACGATTTCCACGTCGTATGCGTTCCCGGAATACCACCGGAAGCAGACTCTATACTGCCGGTTTATCCGGACGCTGTGCTGTCCTTTCCGGTTCCCTTTGAGTGCTTCGAGTTGATTGTCGGGCGGCACTCTCAGGTCTTTGACATCGGTGGCCGCGCCGAGGAGCCACAATTTCCTCTGAGCGACCTTCTGCATCATCTGCGGAAGCTTCCTCGACAGGTTCCGCTGAAATACCTTCTCGGTTTCATTGCACCTGAAGGACTTGATCATCCAGACGTAGTACCGCACTGCGTTAATAACGTCAGGCGACATTGTCTGTTCCGCGAACGTTCACTCTGAGCTGCGCGGTTTACCGCGTACGCGCCATAGTTTTGTGTGCGCCCGGTATGGGAGCGTTGTACATGGGGTACAAGTCCCTTGCAGGAAGGACCAGCACGTGAAACGGTAAAAGAACAACTACGCAAATCCAACGCTGGAAGGGTAGCCAACCGGCGGGAGGAAGTATCAGGTCCGGCGGCGGTATTCCCCCGGGATATCGCCCGGGGGCGCGAGATCGCGGCCCGACGGCTTGTGGCGGGGGCATGCTTCGTCGATGCCTTTGTGACGTCCGACCCCCGCTGCCATTCGGCGGAATCAAGGAATCCGGCCACGGTCACGAGCTGGTACGGGAGAGCATCCGCGAGTTCGTGAACCGGTAGACCATCGACGTGGCCTGACCCGGGAACCCATCGGGGTTTTGTTGATGGAAAAATCAGGGTGGTCCCCGATAGACAAACGCCAATTCCCGGGAGCCTACTGGATGTAGCGAGGGCGGTGATACCTGCCCAGGGTGAACGGGACCGCCCTCCGTCACAACCGAATATGGGAGTCCGGACCATGAACCATCGCGTGTTCTTCCGTGTTCTCGCCCTTGCCGTCCTTGGGGGATCCGCCCTCGCTGTTTCCTACCCGTTCGAGGACGATTTTGAAGCCGGCCTCGTAAACTGGACCACGAACGGTACCTGGGGGCTGACCAGCGCTTCCGCCCATTCGCCCTCGCATGCCGCGACCGACAGCCCCGGCGCGTTCTACACCAACCACGCCGACATGGCCCTGACCCTCGCCTCGGGGATGGATCTGTCCGCCGCGGTTCGACCGGCCCTGCGGGCGTATCTCCGCTATTCGCTGGAATGGGGGTACGATGCGGTGTTGCTAGAGATCTCGAACGACGGCGGCGGGGCATGGACCAA
>JAUIHQ010000171.1 GCA_030432155.1 bacterium
ACCGGGATGATCGACCAATTCCTGGAGGATATTGCGTACAAACGTAACGTGGGACACGTGATGGCTCCTTGAGCGATCGCTCAGGTCGCGGATGCTTCTTCAACCGCAACACCCTCGGGCTCAGCGGCTTGCGTCGAGGACCCGCCTGCGCGGTCGATCCTGCGCTGCTTTTTGACGAGGCTGCGGACGGTATCAGAAATCCGGGCGCCCTTGGCATCCCAGTATTCGATCCGCTCGCGGTCGAGTTTGAAATTCACGCCGGAAAGATTGGGGTCGTACCAACCAAGATTTTCAAGGTAAGCGCCCTCGCGCTTTTTCAGGGTATCGGCAACCACGATCCGGTAAAACGGCTTGTTGTTGCGCCCCATTCTCTTCAAACGAACTGAAACTGACATATTTCCTCCGAAACAAAACGCGAGGGTTTACACTATCGTCCCAGCTTGAGCAACCTTTTTTGCTGTTTTTTGAAGCGCTTGCTCATTTTCTTCGTCATCTCAAACTTCTTGATCAGTTCGTTGACATGGCGCACCTCGAGACCGGCCCCCCGGGCGATGCGCTTCCGCCGGCTGGCGTTGATCAGGGAAGGTTTCCGCCGTTCCAGCGGGGTCATGCTGAGAATCAGGGCCTCGGTCCGCTTCATTTCATCCTCGGTTTTTCCCCCGGAAAGCTGGCCCCGGACCTTATCCGGCAGGTCGTTCATGCCGGGGATCATCTCCAGCAGGTTTTCAAGGGGACCGAGTTTGCGAATCTGCCGGATCTGCTTGAGGAAGTCCTCGAAATTCATCGACCCGCCGAACATGGCCTTCCCCATGTCCTCGACATCCTCCCCGGCCATCGCTTCCTGGGCTTTCTCGACCAGCGAGACCACATCCCCCTTGCCGAGAATGCGGGACGCCATCCGGTCCGGGTGAAACTCCTCGAGGTCGGCCGCCTTTTCCCCTGTGCCGACAAGCAGCACCGGGCAGTTTGTCACTGCGCGTACGGACAGGGCGGCGCCGCCGCGGGCATCGCCGTCGAGCTTGGTCAGGATCATCCCGGTCAGGCCGACTTCGCGATGAAAGGTCTCGGCCACCGCCACCGATTCCTGGCCGATGGCGGCATCGAGAACCAACACCGTATTCCGCGGCTTGACCGTGTTCGACAACTCCTTGAGCTCAAGCACCAGCTCTTCGTCCACCTGGAAACGCCCGCCGGTGTCGAAGATGACCACATCGGCCAGCTTCTCTTTCGCCTCTTCAAGAGCCCGCCGGCCGAGGGCGGGGACGGATTCGCCGGGACGAGGCTTGATGATGTCCACGCCGACCTCATCGGCGAGAATGGAAAGCTGGTCCACCGCGGCGGGACGGCGGATATCACACGCCGCGACCATGACCTGCTTTCCATCCTGCTTGAATTTCCGGGCGAGCTTCCCGGTGGTGGTGGTTTTTCCCGATCCGTGAAGACCCAGCATGATGATGGCGGCGGGACGGCCCGACAGGTCGAAAGAGGCCCCGGTGCCGCCGAGCAGACTCACCATTTCATCGTGGACGTGTTTGATAAACTGCTGGCCGGGCGTGATGCTTTTGAGCACGTCCTCGCCCAGGGCCTTCTCCCGCACCCGGGTGATGAAGTCCTTCACCACCTGGAAATGGACATCCGCCTCCAGCAGGGCGAGGCGTATCTCCCGAAGCGCATCTTTGACATTGGCTTCGGTGAGCTTGCCATAACCCCGCAGGTCGCGGAATACGGATTGCAGCGACTGACTGAGCTTATCGAACATCGTTGATTCCTTCTTCCGGTTCTGCGGGCGGCGCTTCGAGCATGGACTCCGGCAGGCGCCGGAGGATCATGCTGTCTTCCTCCTCCTCCTGACCGCCGCCCAGCCGTTCAAACCAGGTCGTCTGGCGCATCAGCCCGCGCCCGTTGCAGCGGCGGCAGTAACGCCACTCGCCGCCCTTGTCTTCCACCCGCCCGATGCCGCCGCATACCACACAAATCACGTCCTGTTCGTCGAAGCGCCGGACCGCATGATACCCCACGCCGAAACAGGCCGGGCAGCCGACGAGCAGGCTGTCTTCCTTTTCACTCTTGACCAGCCCGGTCTTGCCGCAGTGTTCACACCAGATCCTCTGCACGGCAAACGGGCGGAAGATATGCTGATTCCGGTTGAGCCAGAATGCCTGGGCAAGGAGAAAGGCCACTACGAGCATCGCCACCGGAACCACTACCTTCTGCTGGCGGTTCCGCTTGCGCTGACCCTTGGTCGCGCTCTGAAATAGGTTTCTCATGTCTCGCATATCAGCATCCTGTCCCGGCCCTGAAGATCCCGCCGCACATCGGTCTGGCGGAAACCGGCATGCCGGGCCCGTTTCTCCGCTTCCGCGCCCTGATCCTCGCCGATTTCCATGACGAGGAAGCCGCCGGGGTTCGCCAGCCATAACGGCGCACCGGCCACGATCCGGTCAATCACCGTCCACCCGTCCCGCCCCCCGTCCAGGGCAAGCCGCGGTTCATGCAGCCGAATTTCCGGCTGGAGGCCCGGAATATCCCCGGACCGGATGTAGGGCGGGTTCGACACTATAACGTCAAACGTGTCGTCGAACAATCCATCAAACAGGTCGGAGCGGATGAGGGATATCCGGTCCCGGCAGCCCGCCCGGTCGGCATTCCGTGCGGCCAGCGCCAAGGCATCGGCGGACAGGTCGGCGAGAGTAATCTGCCACGCGGGCCGTTCGACAGCCAGGGCCAGACCGATACAGCCGGATCCGGTACAGAGATCGAGAACGCGGCAGGCATCGTCATCATGCCCCGCCATCACGGCCAGCACCAGATCCGCCAGTTCTTCCGTCTCCGGCCGGGGGATGAGGACACGCGGATCCACCTCGAGGCGGAGGCCGCGGAAATCCATATGGCCCAGAACATAGGCGAGAGGCTCGTGTGCCGCGAGGCGACGACGATCGGCATCAAGACGCGCCTGCTCCCCGGGGGTCAGGACACGGTTCCCTTCGCTCCCGGTCAGAAGGTGGGAGAGTCCAAGCCGGTCCCCGGCCAGCCAGCGGAGCTTGAGGTCCGCCTCATCCACCCCGAGCGATTCGAGTTCTTCCAGGGATTGCGACAGCCATGAAGCGAGGGTTGTCACGTCGGTCCTCACGAGGTGAGCTGACGGCGCAGGCGGTCCTCGATATCGTGGGTCTGCAGGGCCTCGAACAGCTCGTCGAGGTCTCCCTCAATCAGCCGGTCGAGATTGTAAAGGGTCAGGTTGATCCGGTGGTCGGTCATCCGGTTCTGGGGGAAGTTGTAGGTGCGAATCCGTTCGCTGCGGTCGCCCGAACCGACCTGGAGCCGGCGCTCACTGGCTGTCTTCGCCTCTTCCTCCTCGCGAATCTTTTCCAGCAGGCGGGCCTTGAGCACCCGCATCGCCTTCTCCCGGTTGCGCTGCTGGGAACGTTCGTCCTGACTCTGAGCGACCAGGCCGGTGGCGAGGTGGGTGATTCGCACCGCGGATTCGGTTTTGTTGACCTTCTGCCCGCCGGGACCGGAGGCCCGGTACAGGTCGATGCGGATGTCGTCGGGGGCAACCTCCACCTCGTCCACGTCTTCCACTTCGGGCAGCACGGCCACGGTGGCGGCGGAGGTATGAATCCGGCCGCCGGCCTCGGTAACCGGAATCCGCTGAACCCGGTGGCCCCCGCTTTCGTAACGGAGCATCCGGTACACATCATCCCCCTCCACCGAGAAGACGATTTCCTTCATCCCGCCCATGCTGGCGGGACTGGCATCGATGATTTCGGTTTTCCATCCCCGGGTTTCCGCGTAGCGGGTATACATACGGTAAAGGTCGCCGGCGAACAGGGCGGCTTCCTCCCCCCCGGTTCCCGCCCGGATCTCCATGATCGTATTACGGCTGTCGTCCGGGTCGGGCGGCAGCAGGGCGATCATCGCTTTTCGCTCCGCCTCGGGCAGCTCTTCTTCGATGCGAGCCGCTTCGGCCTCGGCCATCTCCCGCATATCGGCATCGGCCGCATCATCATCAAGGATCTGCCGGGCATCATCATAATCCCGGACAAGACGGAGATACAGTGATGCACCGTCCCTCACCCCGGTCAGATGCTGATGTTCGGCCAGAAGCGTACGGTAACGCTTCTGGTCGGCCACCGTCGCAGGGTTGGCCAGCTCATGCTCCAGCGCCTCGATCTTGGCAATGGCTTTTTCAATATGGGATCGGTCCAGCATAGAAATACCGGAGCGAAACCCTACGGAGGTTCCGGAAGGACTGCAAGAGATTCGAGATGCGGCCGGCGGGATGCGGGATACGTATATACATATTCAGACGTCACACGTCAGGTAACGACATCTGCCTCGATGGCGAGGCGGATGAGGTCGGCCTGGGTTTCGAGGCCGAGTTTATCCATGAGCCGTTTTCGATAGGTGCCGACGGACTTGTCGCTGATGGACAGGCGGGCGGCGATTTCCTTCTGTGAAAGACCCCGGCCCATCATCGTCAACACCTCGAATTCCCGGTCCGACAATTCATCGACCGTATGGGCATCGCGACCCTGGTTGTGCTGAAGCTTGAGCCTCGCCGATATCTCCCGGCAGATGTAGGACCCTCCTTCCGCCACCGCGCGTATGGCGAGAATGAGCTCTTCAAACGGCGCCCCCTTGATCACAAATCCGCGGGCCCCGGCATGCGTCGCTTCGGTGGCGAAACGCGTATGATCGCACATGGTCAGCGCCACCACCCCGATATCGGGAAACAGGTCCAACAGCTCACGAATCAGAATCGGACCTTCATAGTCGGGAAGACGGAAATCAACAATCGCGACATCCGCCGGATTTCCGGCCAGGTCATCGAGAAACGGACGGCCGCTCGAAAACGATCCGACCACGTCAAAGTCAGGATACCCCGAAAGCTTCTCCACGAGGCATTCCCGCAGAATGTCATGATCGTCCACAATAGACAGCTTGACCCGCCGCCGGCTTTCCATACCGTATACCCTCCGACATCCGGCCCTCATCTTCCCGACCGAGTCGATTATGATTCGATTTCCGGGGTCTGGCAAGCGATCACCGTATCGATCCTTCGGACTTCACCCTTCCTGCTTCTATGGTATGACTGATGCATGCATCCATCGGAACAGCATATCGGCGTCGTGCTGGCGGCAGGGGCATCGGTGAGGATGAAGGAACCGAAAGCCCTGCTTCGGCTGCCGGACGGCACCCTGCTGGCCCGCCGCCAGGCCGATGTCCTGATCGAAGGCGGTTGCCGGGATGTCATCGTGGTCCTCGGCCACAACCACGAGGCGCTGGAACGGGAACTCACCGGCCTGAGGATTGCCTACAACCCCCACTGGGAGAGCGGGCGCTTCAGCTCCGTCCAGACCGGACTCCTCGCCGCCGGCGGATACCGGGGTTGCGTGATTCTCCCGGTCGATACCGCCGGCATCCGGCCGTCGACCATTGCCGCCGTGATCGCCTGCTCAGAGGATCGCCGGGCGATGGCGGTGCGGCCGCACCATGCCGGCAAGCCGGGTTATGCCCTCTGGCTTTCCAACCGGCTGTATGCCCGCATACGCTCTCTGGAGTGGGATGGGGATCTCCGGATGGATGACATCGTCGCCCCTCTCGAAACGGAATGCCATGTCGATGATCCGGCCGTCCTCAACAACCTCAATACACCGGCCGCCTGGCAATCCTACCTGGCGGCGCTGCAGGGCGGGAAGGCCTGACTACGCCCAGAACCACCAGGCTCCGGCCTTGATGACATAAAGGCCGAGCAGGAAATTGGTCAGGACATGCGCGACGGCAACTGCCCAGATGTCCCGGGTTCGGATATACATCCACCCGTATATGAAGCCGGTGAGGATGCCGACCAGCCACTCTTTATGCTCCAGGCCGAACGCGATCGCCACGGCGAAAAAGGCGAGCCGGTCGAAATGGGCCGGATTCACGGTCACAAACGTCCCGCCCTGCATCCACCGGAACAGAAAACCCCGCCAGAAGAATTCCTCGATGACGGCGATGACAAACGCCGAACCGGCCAGCCTCACCAGGGTCAACGCCCAGCCGCAGGTTTCCGGCGCATAGGGCAGCGTTTCCATTTCCGGACGAAGCTCCCCGAACGGCAGCACGCCCCAGGTCACATACAAGCGGCTCAGGCCCGAGGACCAGGAGGCGGCCCAGGCGGTCTCGCCCATCACCCACAGAACAAACACGCCGGCTCCCGCAACCGCCGCCCACCCGAGATTCTTCACCTGCAGCCGGGGATACCAACGCCACGGCCGGAACCACAACAACAGACCGAGACAAACAAGGGTACGGGCGGCATACGCCCAGCCGGAAGGATCGCCCAGCATGTGGGCCAGAAAGATCCAGGCAATAAACGGGACGGCATGGGCCGCAATCGAACCATCGGGCGATGGTCGGTCCGGCGGCGTCTCTTCCTGAATGACCGGTGAAATCATGCGCCCCTTATATCAGGGGCCGGTCAACGGGAAAAGGCATTGTCGCACGGTTCACGTCATGGCATAGATGAAGGACGTCCCATGACTGAAACCCCGCCCATTCTCGACGCCGTCCCCCCGGATTCGGAACCCGGTGTCCGCGATCGGCTTTATGCCATGTATACGAGCTGGTGGCAGGGCATCGTGACCGATCCCGCCCTGATGATGGTGCCGGTGGATGACCACCTGGTTCACCGGGGCGACGGTGTTTTCGAAACCCTGAAATGCCTGCAGGGCCGGGTGTTCGCGGCCGTGGAGCATATCGACCGCCTGCTGCATTCAGCGGAGGCCATCAACCTGCCTCACGACCTGACCCATGATCGACTGCTGGGTCTGATGGCGGCGGTGGTCCAGGCCGGGGGCCGGAAGGACTGCCTGTTGCGCATTCTGTTGTCCCGCGGGCGGGGAGGCATGGGGATCAGCCCGTCCGAATGCCCGCGGTACGGCCTTGTGATTGTCGCCTACCGCCTGCCCCCGCCCTTCATGGAAAGCCACCCGGAAGGCGCTACCGCCTGCACCAGCGAGCTGGGCGTGAAGCCGGGCTTTTATGCCACGATCAAAAGCTGCAACTACCTTTCGAATGCATTGCTGAAGCGGGAGGCCGAGCAGAAAGGCGTCCACTTCGCCTTCACGTTTGATGAAACAGGGCATCTCGCCGAAGGCGCTACGGAGAATGCCGGCATTGTCACCGGGGACGGCATCCTGATGATTCCCCGCCCCGCCCGGATCCTGCCCGGCACTACGATGCGGCGGGTATTTACCCTTGCCGGGGAGGCGGTTCGGGACGGGACACTGGCCGGAAAACTGGAGGGTGACATCACCCGGGACGCGCTCATCGGCGCATCGGAAATGCTGGTATTCGGCACCACCGCCAACGTTACCGCAGTGACGGTTCTCGATGGACGGCCGGTCGGCGAAGGCCGCCCCGGGCCGGTCTATCGGCGGTTGTCCGAACTGTTTCTTGAGGACCTGCACCGGAAAGACGGGCCGATGCAAACAACGCTGGTTCCCGGCCATGGCGCCTAAACCCGGATCGTGCAACATCCGGGCTAACCGCCTCCCGGACAACATCCAGCGCATCCTCACACACCTGATTCGCTTGACTTCACGTCCCGGCGGTTCAAGCTGATGGCATGTGCAGGAAGGAGAACCACATGAAACGTTTACTGGCCGGAGCGGCCGCCTTTGTCGTTGTCACCGCCCACGCCATGGGAGCATCGCTGGCTGCCGGAACCCAGCAGATCGGTATTTCCGGCATGTTCGATCCGGACGGTCCCTATGGCACGCAATTCAACGCCGAACTTCTCTACGGATATTTCGTCGCCGATTACTATGAGGTCGGCGGCATCTTCATGATCGATTACTCCGACCCCTACGAGATCTACAGCCTCGGCGTGTTCGGCGAGGCGAATTTCGACACCACCACCGAGGTGGTTCCGTTCATCGGCTCGACACTCAAACTCACCGGGGCCAGCGTGGATACCGGGAACGACGCAAGCTCGGAGGACAACAGCGCCGTCGCCCTCGGGTTGTACGGGGGTCTGAAGTTCTTCCTGAACGAGAATCTCGCGCTGACCACCCGGGCGATCTTTGAAGCTGCGACGGAAGATGTGTATATCGAGGAACGTGACGCATCGAATACGGATATCCGTCTCGACCTGGGCCTCCGCTAC
>JAUIHQ010000172.1 GCA_030432155.1 bacterium
CGGGCACCGGAATGTAGGGCGTCGGTTTGCAGACCTCGATCCCGTCCGGCGGTTCCTCATAGGGAAGGCGTTGGGAGAAGGCGAGGTATCGCCCCTGGTGATCGTTCTCTTCCTCGGGGGCGGGCAGGGCGGGCGGCGGCTCGACATCGGGGGAGAGGTAAAGGCGGATGAACGGGGATGCTACGATCTGTTCGTGATCATCCCGCGCATCCACCCAGCACCGATCCTGTTCACTGTCGCAAAATATCCGCACCTGCACGGGTTGCCCGGCATGGTTCATGCGGACCCGGATTTCTCCTTGGTCGATGAGAATGGTCCATCCGAGCACCTCGGTCACCCGCCGGTCGGTGCCGAGAAACAGCGTGCCGCAGGGGAAGGGGCAGGGGTACGGCTTGCTGTAGACCGTATGCAATTTCCCGGTGTAGTGTTGCCACTCCGGTTCGGTCCATGGATTCGTCCCTTTGTTCATGTGGCGATGAAGAAACGAATACACCCATTGAAACGTATGCTGGTTATCGCCGTCGGACTCGCGCATGACGGCATGACGGATGTCCCAGGCGTCGACATGGCCGAAGCTGATGCAGAGCCCATCCGGCCGGGTGCGCACCATCACACCGAGCTTTCCATTGCCGGTCAGCGCGCTATCGACGAGCCGTGGCCCGGGGCGGTTCAACACGATCGGATTGTCGGCGGCACGGTTCATGGCTGTACCTCCCACGATGGAGCTTGCAGACGGACGGTTTGATTTCGTTCCCCGGTCACCGGCAGGTCGCGGCCGTCGACATAAACCAGGCATTGCGTTTCGTGGCCGAAGGTGAGTTCGATCGCGGCGGGGGCCCCGCGTTCCCAGCGGATGGAGATCCGGTGCCCCCCGCGGCACTTGATCGTGCGGCAGGCGCCCCGGGCCCAGGCGCGGGGGAGCGCGGGGAGGATACGGATCCGGCGGATACCGTTCTTCTTCTCGTGGCTTTGCACCAGCATCTCCACAACCGCCGCCCCGAAGCCGAAGGCCGCGTCGATGGTCAGGATGCCGTGCGCGGTGGTGATGTAATTGGGCAGGGTGCAGGTCCGCGCCTGGGTATCCAGCGCCCGCCAGGCATCGTCGCCGTCTCCGGTGCGGGCGAAGAACAGCGCGGCCCAGGCAAAGGTGAACCCGGCATCGCCCCATTCCCGGTCGTGGGCCAGGCGCCGCCGGATTGTGCGGCGGGCCGCTTCGACCAGTTCCGGGGTGTCCTCCCGGGTGATTTCATCGGCGGGATGAAGCCCGAACAGATGCGCGATGTGGCGGTGGCCGGGCTCGACCTCTTGGACCTCCTCCCGCCACTCCATGATCGTGCCGTTGGCCGCGATCCGGGTCGGTCTGAGCTTGGCCAGCATCGCCGCGCAGGCCGCCCGTTCTGCGGGATCTTCATCGAGGAGGACCGAGGCCTCCAGAAAGGCCTTGCACAGCGCCCGCAAGATCTGGTGGTCCATCGTCGGCGACACGCAGAGGGTGGCGTGCTCCCCGCGGGCGGTGACATAACCATTCTCGGGCGAAACGCTGGGGCTGGTCTCGAGGTAGCCGTCCGCGCCGTCGTAACAGAAATCGCGGAAGAACCTGACCGCCCCGCGGAGAACGGGAAACGCTTCTTCACGCAGCCACGCTGTGTCGCCGTTGAATTGAAAATGCTCCCACAGGTGCAGACAGCACCAGGCGCCGCCCATGGCCCACATGCCCGCACTGGCTTCGTCGCCGGGATAGGCGAAGCCCCATGGGTCGCCGAGATGATGCAGCACCCATCCGTCGCAATCGTAGGTGTCCCGGGCCGCCTTGATCCCGCCGTCCTTCGCGATAAAACGGATCCAGTCGAGAAGCGGCCGGTGGCATGTACCGAGGTCGATGCCCTCGGCGATCCAGTAGTTCATCTGGATGTTGATGTTGGTGTGGTAATCGCAGTTCCATTCCGGAGTGAGCGCGTCACACCACAATCCCTGCAGATTGCTGGGCAGTTCACCTTCGCGGCTGGACGAGATGGTGAGGTATTTGGAAACATTGAAGTGCCGGTTGGCGTCGGTGTTGGCCGGGCCCTCCGGTCCGGTTTCGGATGGTTCCAGCACCAGGTCCGAGCGGTGGTACAGGTCGCTGAACGCGCGGGTGTGATCCCGCAGGAGCGATGGAAACCCCTTGTCGGACGCCGCGGTCACGCGCCGGTGCGCCCGTTCCCGGTAGTCACCGTCCGTTGTCCGCCCCCGGAACGCCTCCCAGTAATCGGTTTCCATGGCGATGAAGATGGTGGCGGCATCCGCGTCCTCGACGGCGAGGCTATCACGGGTGCAGATCACCCGCCCGTTCTCGGCGATGACCTTGACTCGTGCGCAGAACCGGGTTCCGTCCGATCCGGCGCGACCCTCGATGATCAGCGTGTCGGCCCCGTCGGTCTCGGCCCGAGCGTTGGTGATCCGGTGGAAGGAGACATGGAGGTTCACCTGGTTCGGTGTCGTGCATGCGTGACGCCAGACCACGACCTCGTCCGCATAGGCGGCGAAGCAGGTTCTCCGGTGCGCCGTGCCGTTGCGGGTGTAGGTCACCGTGGAGCACCCGGAGGTCAGATCGAGGATCCGCCGGTAGTCCTGCGCCGCGCCCTGCAGCATCGGGGGGTGAAAATGCATGAACAGATTGCCCATCATCTGGTAGGGTTCGATTTTCCGCGGTACGCCCATCATGTGGGTCGCGGCCAGGCATTCCGCTTCGTTCGGCCGTCCCTGCTCGAGCAGCTCCCGCACCCGCGGCAGCATCGACGGCGCCAGGGGATTCCGGTAGTCCGTGATCGAACGGGACCAGATCGTATTCTCGTTCAACCGCAACCGGTCCCCGAAATCCCATCCTGCGGCGGTGACGCCGAGGCGGCCGTTGCCGTGCACGAAATGATCAAACCAGTTCCATCGGTGCCCCGGTTGGGCAAACGTCATCACGTTGGGGTTTGCGGAGGTATTCATGGTGTTCGACGTAGCGGCATACCCAGGACATCACTCCTTGCGGACCTGTTTCCTGCCGGAATTCCGACCGGATCCGCAGCGATTCTAGATTCGCGCCAGTTTGATATACCGATCCCCGATCAACCACTCGCTGACATAGATGTTACCCGCCGGGTCGGCCGCGAGGCCATGCGGGCTGTTGAATTTATCGGCCGGAAGAACATCGTGCGGGGCGGCCGGCGTTTCGTCATCCAGCTTGTTCGGCCAGCCCTCGCGTTCAAGATTTTCCACACCGGCGCCGATCGTGGCGATCATGTTGTCATCTTTGTCGAGCAGGTGCAGGCGTGCGTTCAGCTCGGCCACGACGAGTACGTCATCGAATGTGGCGAAGGCGCTCGGCGTGACGAGCCCCTTATCGATGCAGCGGAGAAACGTGCCGTCCGGGCTATAGATCTGGATGCGGTCATTTGCGCGGTCGGCGATGTAGATTTCCGTGTGCCCTTTGCGGTTGTCGGCCCAGACCCAGTGCGGCTGATGGAACGCCCCGGCTTCACCTTCGGTACCGTCTATGGTCAGTTCTTTCTTCAGGTCCGGGCTGAAGCGAACAATCCGGTTGGAACCGTATCCGTCGGTGACCCAGAGGCAGCCGGTGTTCGGATCGACGGTGCAGGCGGTGGGGCAGAAGGTCTTCCCGGGTTCGGCCCCGAAATCCTCCTCGGTGAGTGTGGCCAGCACCTCGCCGGTCATCGTGCATTTCAAGATCTGGGCGGGATAGCGCGGCTCGGTCTGGTACTTCACGCCGTTGTCGACAATCCAGAGAATCTCCTGGCCGTCCTCATGGGAAAGGGTAATCCCGTGCGGGTCGGTAACGGGGACCGCAAACGAATCAAGCAGGTTTCCCTGCGAGTCCAGCACGAGAATATTCGGGTCCTTGGCATCCCCGGAAATGATCCGCCCTTGTGCGTCCACGGCCAACCCGTGATGCGCCCAGCCCGTTGATGCCGGAATCTTCGCCCAGTCTTGCACCCATGTGTAGTTGTACGGTCCCGCCTTGATCGTCATGTCTGCTCCGTTGTTGCCGTGTCCTGAAAGGTTTTCGGTGAGCGTGAATCACTCCGCGCCCGAAGACAATCAACCGTGTCGAATCAGAATGGGTTCGGTTAGGCGAGCAGGTGGACCAGCATGCGCTCGATGCCCCGGCGCATGGCCGGGACGTGGAAGCAGTCCGGCCGGTGCCCGGGCATCCAACAGCCCACATTCGCGTGAACCGTGCTCAGCCAGGCGGCGGGATAGGAACCGGAGGGGGTGTTCGCGGTCAGGCATTCGATCACCGGCGTCACATCGGTCAGGTCCACGTAGATTTCATCCTTGGGCAGCCAGCCCGTGGCCCATGTGAAATCGACCGGGCTGTCTTTGGTCGCCGTGAGTTCGCACGCTTCATGGGGATGACGGGACCGATTCCAGTCCCAGATGCGGCCGCACCACTGTTTGAAGAGGTCCCGGTCCTTGTAGGCGCCCAACGCGCCGTGCATGACCAGGGTCGGTTTCCCGGATTCCACCCAGTCCTGCAGCACCCCGAAGGAGGCATCGCCATGTTCCACGAAATGGTACAACAACAACAGGTCGGCGCCTTCCAGATCCTCGGCGGTCAGGCCTCGCTTTTCCGCATCGACACGGCGCACCTCCTGCCCGGTCAACGCTTTCATGGCCTCGGCGATACCGTCCCGGCCGAACACGTCGCAATGGGTGTCGGCAAACAACACGACGGTCTTTCCGCGCAGGGGCGATGTGATGGGATGCTGCATGACTTCGAGCGGGGCGAATCCGGTTTGCAGGGGCAGATGGACCGCGCGGGCGGTGCGCGCCGATTCCTGGGCGGCGAACGCCATTTCCGTGGCCGCTGCGCAGCGGTTGAGCGAGCACCGGGGTTCCGGCCCTCCGTCCATGGCGGCGAGGGTTTCGTGATACAGGTCGACGAACATCGGGATAAAATCATCGGACGGTGTCTCATGGCGATAACCGGATTCGGTCCAGACCCCCAGGCCGCCGGCATCCGAGGAGGCCACCATGCCCTTCGGTCCCACCATCCGGATATCCGCGCCCTGCGCGGGCCCGGTGACGAATTGCGCGCTGCCGCGTTCCCCGTAGGAGGCATAGATCGTGGAGGCATTCTCCACCGCGTGGTGATAGCGCCGGGTATCGGTGACATCCATGCCGGCCAGTACGAACGCCGGCGGTCCGTCGAACCAGAAATTCGCCATGTCAAACCAGTGCACGGTCCAGGAAAGGATGTCCCACCCGTCGCCCACATGCCCCAGCACCTGGACCGGGCTACCGAGCTCGCCTGCATCGAGGATCTCCTTCATGCGCTGGAAGTGTCCGGCGTAGCGGCGCTGATGGGCCACGGTGATGCAGGTTCCGGTTTCCTGCGCCTTGGCCCGCAGCGCGCGGATCTCCTCCATGTCGAGGCTCAGCGGTTTTTCAATGACGATTCCCTTCACCCCTTTCTCCATGGCTTCCATAGCCATCGGGACATGCAGGGCCGGCCAGGTGCAAATGGCGACCACATCCGGGATCACCCGGTTGTACAAGGCGTCGGTGGACAGGAAAAGATCGTCCCCGGATACCTCGAAGCGGTCTCCGAACGCCTTCAGATTCTCCGCGTTGATATCCACCGCCATGAGCTGTACGGGTTTGGCGAGGCCCCGGACACCGAGTCCGTGTGCGTGTCCGATGGCGAATCCCTCGTGGGTTCCGGTGGCTTTTCCAGGGCCGATGATGGCAATACGTTTCATGTTTCTGGTTCCAGGTTTGTGGTGCTCGGTTCTTGGTTTGAAAGGTTCAGGAGGCCCATTTGTGTAAACGTTCAGCGGATCGTTTGACGTTGTCAGGACCGGCGACCTCCAGCGTGGTGGGGCCGTCAAACCCAGCGTCGAGAAGCTGTTTGACCAGTGCTTCCATACCCACTACGCCGTCGCCCAGCGGGATCATGCCCATGCCGCAGCCGTACTGTGTGCCGCGTTTGGATTCCCACGCGGCTTCCATGTCTTTCCAGTGCACATGTTTGATTCTCGGCCCGAAGGTGCGGATGAAAGCCGCGGGATCCCCGCCGCCCAGCCAGGAATTTCCGGTGTCCAGGTTGACGCCGACCACCTCCTCGTGGCCCAGACCCTCCAGGATCTGTTGCATGCCTTCAACCGAGTCGGTCAGGATGCCGTGAGGCTCCAGCAGGAGTTCAATACCCAGGCGGGAGGCCCAGCGAACGGGTTCCTGGAGTTTTTCCACGACGGAAAAGATGCGTTGATCATGCGTGAGCGAATGGCCGAAGGCGGTTTTGGGATCGCCTTCGGTGGTAATGACCTGTTTGACCCCCAGAAAATGGGCGAGTTTGATGGCCTTGATGATTTCCATGGTGCCGTACCGGGCGGGAGAGGCGGGGTCCAGCAGGTTGGCATGGGCGCATACGCTGGTCAGGGTCAGGTTGAAGTCGGCAACCATGTTCAGGATGTCATCGGCATGGCTGTCCAGGCTGAACGATGCGGCAAAGCCGAATTCGGTACCCAGGGTCGCTCCGTCGTGGTTGTCGGTCAGATCGGCAAAGTCGAAGCCGAGTTCGCGAATCACCTCGAACTGGCGGCGCATCGGGGTGAACGGTTCCATCAGGGCAAAACAGCCAATGATCATGTCTTTTCTCCTTTGTGCGTGATGGGTGTATGATGTGACAGATAATCCGGCTATTGCCTTGTCTGCGGGTGCAGTGGTAAAAATTGCACATGACGACGTCTCCGGCATATCTGCGCATGGTCGGTTTCTGGAAGGCCACACGATCCCAGCGAACGCTGCCCCCGCACAAGGATCCGGCGCTGGAGATCGTGCTGGTCTCGCGCGGGGAGGTCAGCTGGGTGTTTGATGATCATACCCGGATTGCCCGCGGGGGCGACGTTACCTGGACCTGGCCCTGGGAACGGCATGCGGGAGGGCAGGGTATCTCGACCTCGGAGATTCATTGGCTGCAGATCCGCCTGGCCGGAAAGAATCGCGTGCGCCCGTCGCGAGCGCCCTCGTTCCACGCGGGGTTGGGTTTTTCGGATGAGGAGAACCGGGCGTTGGTTGCGGCATTGCGTGCCGTGCCCCAGGGCAAAGTTCATGCCCGCGGGGCCTTGCGTACGCTGATCCCGGGCATCGTGCGCCGGGACGGCGTGGTGACTGGCTTGCACCCGATCTGGCTGCGCAACCAGGTCCGGCAAGTGCTGGTCGAACTGGCCGAACGATGTCTGGAGAGCCGGCCTGCGCCGCAGGAACCGCCGACGCTGGAGCGGGTCCGGCATTTCGCCGCGCGACTCAGCCAGGCATGCGGTGAGCCTTGGACGCTGGAGGCAATGGCGGAAGCATGTTCCTTGGGACGCACCCAGTTTGCCCGCCACTTTGCCGAACTTAAGGGAGAGACGCCGATGAAACATCTGAACCGGCTGCGCATCGAGGCGGCCCGGATCCAACTTGCGGAAACGCCGGCGAGCATCACCGAGATTGCCTTCGCCTGCGGATTCGGCAGCAGCCAGCATTTTGCCCGCGTGTTCCGGCAGTATACCGGTCTCGCACCGGGCGAGTTTCGCCTGCATACCGCGCGATGCCGATGAATCGCGATTGCGGCTTTCGCGCGGAACATCGGGGGCGCTGGGCGTGTCCGGTCAATAGCGGCATTCGCGGCAGGCTTGGGCAAAGGCCATGATGTTGGCCGGGTCGCCGAAGAAGAAGTGATCCGAGGGCGAACAGATGTAGCCGGCATGATCACGGGTGGCTTCGAACAGCTCATGCACCATGGTGCGGACGGTCGCGGGGTCTCCGCGCTCGAACCCTTTATTCTGGTCGAATCCGCCGATGAAAAACAGCTGGTCGCCGACCCGCCGTGATGCTTCGGCGAGGTCGCAATCGCCGCCCATGGCCGGCGGGGTCATGGTTTCCAGCCCGTCCGCCCCGCTCTCCACCACCAGTTCGAGAGACGCCATGATACCGCCGCAAAGATGGCAGACGGTTTTGATGCCGAGTTCGCGGAACAGGGCATTTTGCTTTCGGTCATAGGGCAGGCAGAATTCGCTGAACAGGTCAGGGCCGATGACCGTGGTGGAACCGGCGCCACCGTCGGTCTCGACCATGTCCGCGGGTGATCC
>JAUIHQ010000173.1 GCA_030432155.1 bacterium
CCGAAGGGCAGCAGCGAAGCGGCAAACCTGAGCCGACCGAAGGGAGACGGGCTGCCCGAAGGGCAGCAGCGAAGCGGCAAACCTGAGCCGACCGAAGGGAGACGGGCTGCCCGAAGGGCAGCAGCGAAGCGGCAAACCTGAGCCGACCGAAGGGAGACGGGCTGCCCGAAGGGCAGCAGCGACGCGGCAAACCTGAAACAGCACTCGGAGTGAACATGCTGCCGAGCGAACAGGCTACACGACCGCTGCTCAGGGTCAACGGCAGGATGAGAACAAGTTATGCCTGAACTTGCTGAAGTGGAACATGTGTGTCGTTTGCTTCGACGGGAAGCGGCGGGTCATGTGATCACGGATGTTTCCGTCGTCGAGGACTCCATTGTCTACGGCGGGGTATCACCCCGGACGGTTTCCGGCCGGTTGAAGGGACGGATGCTGGTCGATCTGCATCGCCGCGGGAAGTATTTCTGGATGGAGCTGGATCGGCGTCCCTGGCCGCTGTTCCATTTCGGGATGACGGGATGGGTTGATATCTATCGTGCAGCTTCCGAGCGTCCCCGATTCCTCAAACTGGAGCTGGTGTTTGACCATGGTCTTCACGCGGGGTTTCGCGATGCCCGGCGTCTCGGCCGCATCAAGCTGCTCGATGATCCGGCGCATGAACCGCCGGTGAACCGGCTCGGTTTCGATCCCTGGCACAATCCGCCCGCTCTGGCGGAGGTATATGCGCTGCTCCGGCGACGAAAAGCGCCGATCAAGGCCGTGCTGCTGGATCAGAAGGTGTTTGCCGGGATCGGTAACTGGCTGGCCGACGAAATTCTCTTCCAGGCCCGGATCGATCCCCGGCGCCGGGCTGATATGCTGTCCGAAACGGATGCCCGGGCGATTCACCGGGTGATGAAGCGGGTGGTTCGGAAAGCGGTAGAGGTGGATGCCGATGACAGCCGCTTCCCCCCGGGCTGGCTCTTCCACGTCCGATGGGGCAGGAAGAATGCACAGACAAGGGACGGGCACACGATTCGCTATATCGAGGTCGGAGGCCGGACCACCGCGTGGGTGCCGGCGCTGCAGAAGTAGCGGTGAACGTTTCGTGTTGTTTGACACATTCGCCTTGCTCCCCGCCGCGCCCCGGCGATACTGGCGGGATGAAGCGTGTTCGTGTGATCGTGAATCCGAAGTCGGGTTTCGGGTCGTCCATGGGGTCTCTGGCCTCGGCGGTGGAAGCGGCCTGGGCGAATGACGAGACCGAGGTGACGTACGAGTTCAGCCGCGACAAGAAGGACTCGCAGCGCAAGGTCCGACTCGCCCTGGAGGATGGCGTGTCCTCCATCCTGGTGGCCGGCGGCGACGGCATGGTCAACACCGTGGGCCGCGAATTGATCGGCACCGACACCGCGCTGGGTGTGCTTCCCTGCGGCAGCGGGAACGGGTTCGCCCGGCACTTCGGCATCCCGCTCGATCCCGAATCGGCGGCGAGGGCGTTAACCAACGCCGAGGTCCGGCGGATCGATGTCGGAACCGCCAACGATCGGCCGTTTTTCGTCACCTGCGGGATGGCGTGGGATGCCGCCATCGTCCGAAGCTTCGAGCGCTCCCCGGTGCGGGGCATCCTGCCCTATGTATTCGCCGGCGCCTATGAGCTGTTCGAGTACCGCCCCTCCCGATTCGAAGTGTCGTTCGATGACGGCGAAACCGTGGTCTATGACAAGCCGATGGTGTTTACCGCCGCGAACCTGACCCAGTATGGCGGAGGGGCGCGCATTGCACCGCGGGCCTGCGAGAACGATGGGTTTCTTGAGCTGGTGGTGGTGACCAAGGCGGATGCGGGCAAGGCGGTCGCATCCTTCGCCCGCCTGTTTGACGGCACCCTTGAGAAAGCTGCGGGTGTGACCAACCGGCGGTTCAGCGGCATGACGGTACGCCGCGGAACCCATGATCCCATCCAGCTTGACGGAGAGCTGGTGGAAACCTCGGCGGATGTCCGGATCGGACTGATACCTGCCGCCCTGCCGGTCCTGATTCCCCGTGCCCGTTCCGCCGATGCCTGAACGCTGCGCATGGAACCCGTTATCCTTCATACGGATAACGAACATCCTTGGAAAAAGCAGGCCGGCGTGTTAATCTTTATCTTTCGACGCGCAAATGAGGAAGAGAAAGAACACGCCATGAGTAAATCACCAGGGACCAAGCCGGTAAAGCAGTGCAAGGGCTGTGAACTCAACCTGAAGACCCACTGTGCGATTTTCCACCATCCCTCCCTGAAGTGGAAGGGTCGGAACTGCGAGGGGTACAACAACCCCATGTATATCCGGCACTATGAAATGACACTGAAGCCGGAAGGCGCCCGCGCCCGCAAAATGGAACGGGTGGCTGCGGCCAAGGAGTCCGGAACCTTCGATCACCGGGACGGTCGTAAACGTGCCGGCCGGATGGCTTGACCCTCAACATTCATGGGCTTGGAAAAACGCCAGTTCCAGCTTCATCGCGAGCCCCTCGAACGATGGTGATGCGTAGACTTTGATCCACTCGCTGTAGGTGTGTTGATGATGAGGGTGTCGCCGCGCAAGCTGTTGCCCGATGTATGCGTAAAGCCTCATGCAGGGGGTCATCGCGGCACAGGTTTCCCCGACATCACCGGACTGTGCGACCCTCAACAGAAAGCCGGTGTAGTCCAGGGTTGCCTCCATCGGTTCGGTGGTTGAAAGATCCACTTTCCATTCCGCCGCGTAGCCGTCGTGTAGATCGAGTTCCTTGAGGACCCCGTTGAGAAGTTCGGCGAATTGAAAAATCCATTCCCGGCTTTTGCTGTAGGCGAGGGCAAAGGCATAGGCGCGGGAGAAGGCTTCGAGAAAATACGCGTCCTGTGCAATGTATCCACGGAAGGCTTTTGCGGGAAGCGTGCCCTCTCCGAGGTGATGAACAAACCGACACTCGAGGCAGGCCCGGGCCAGATCCTCATTCTCCTGCCATAACTGTTCCGAAAGTTTCGCCGTCATCCGGTATCCTTCCGCTATTTACGCGTTGGAACTTTATCTTACATCCCGCTACCATCCGGTCCAGTCATGAATGAAGATCCGGAAAAACGTGCAGGATGGAAGCCGGGCGGCCGGCCGCAGGTGGTGGGGGTGGTCAGCGAGGCGGCGACCCTGGCCGGCCTCGTGGAGGGTTCCTGCTCATCCGGGGGTGCCGATATGATCGAGCTTCGCGTGGACCTTCTTTCCATGCCTGACGATCGTTTGCTGGAAGCGGCCGGTGTGTTGCGATCCCGCGGCCTTCCCTTTTTGATGACGTTACGCGATGAAGCCGAAGGGGGGCGCTGGCAGGGCACGCCGCAGGACAAGCTCCAACGGCTCCAGAATCTGGCGACGGGCATGGATGTCGTGGATATCGAACTGCGAAATCCGATCGCCGGAGAGGTTGTCCGCTGGGCCCGCAGCCGGGGGATTGCGGCGATCGGGTCCGCCCATGATTTCGAACGACTTCCGCCGGATGCGGACCTTCAGGCATGGCTGGAGCTGGGTCGCACGCTCGGGGTCGACCTCGTGAAGGTCGCGGCACGGCTGCATAGCGCCGCCGATGAAGACCGGATGGTCGACATGCTCCGCACTCATCGGGATGCTCCGGTGTGTTTTCTCGGCATGGGACCGCTGGGATTGTCCTCCCGGATCCGGCTTGTCCATGAAGGATCGCGGCTGACCTATGGTTATCTAGGCCGCGCCAACGCCCCGGGACAACCATCCTGCGCGGAGCTTGTACAAGCCCTCGCCGGCAACCGGTCAGGGTGACGGCGGGGGGACGAATTCCTTGCGGATGAGGGTCTGGATGCTCACCGGGTAATCCGGCCGGATGTTGAAAAACACCGCGCGGTAGGTTTCACCGGCGGTGACGGGCCGGGGCGGGGTCAACGATCCGAGGGCGAGCAGATCCCCCTTTTTCAATCGGATGCCGTCTTCAGCAAGCATGTCGCGAAGTGCAGCGACAATATCCAGGGGATGACGGTCCCAGTCTGCCGTGCTGCCGGTTGCCAGGGTTGCGCTGGATTTGTCGAGGAGGGTCACAGCGATTGTGGTCAACCGTTCCTCCCAGTCGTCGGCATCCCGGGTCAGGACCGGATCGCCGACAATGGCGGCCCGGGCGCCGGCATTGACCGCGATCAGTTGCAGAGCGTCGGGCTGCAGCTCCTCGCTGAACGGCAGGTCCGGCAATTCGATGACGGGATGAAATCCATCAATCGCCGCGAGAAGCTCCTCGCGAGTGGAAGCTTCGTTGATCCGTTCGTCGCCCACCATGACGGCGAGATCCGCTTCCACAAACAGCCGCGCTCCGGTGTGCTCGGGAAGCGTGGTCTTGTCCCGGTACAGCATGCCGGCCAGCAATCTTCCGTAGATCGGTTGCCGGGCCTTAAACAGGTCGCGGGAGGCCGGTGTGGTCAGGGCCGCCTTGTAGCCCACCACCGGACCCATCCCGTTGGTCAGAAGGGCGACAAGCTGTTCCTGGAAGCGGTACGCGGTTTCCGGACTGCTGACCGGGATCGGCGCAGTGATAAGCTCTGCGTTGGCAAGGGCCGTCGCGGCTTCCCGGATATCCGTGCGTTCCGGGACGGGTGTTGCCGGGGGCGCATCGCCCCGGGCCGCCCCAGCGCATATCAGCAGGATCAGTACCGGTACCCGCAGGGCGTTCATGCGCCGATGTGCTTGTTGTCCGACTCGTCCTTGACCTCGTAGCCCGAGTCCTGCCGTTGATGATTCACCTTGTTCTTCTCGGTGTAGATGCGGTGGACATCCCCGGCCGACATGCCAAGAACCTGGGCGAGGGAGATCAGAAAGTGAAACAGGTCCACAACCTCGACCCGGGCGTTCTGCTTGTCGAACGTCTGGTACTTCGCCCACCACTTCCAGGGTACGCTGTCGGTCAGCTCGGCGATTTCCTGCGACATGGCCCGGCAGTAATTCAGGACCCATTTCTGCCGCTCCTCGTCCGGCATGTCTCCGGTGGTATCCACCCCGATGCGCTGGTTCAGTTCCGCCTGCAGGTCGAAAAGTTCCGCCAGCATGTCCTTGCTTTCGTCCGTCATTCCGCAGTTCCTGGTTGGAGGTGATACGCCGGTGTGTAAGGTTCCGGCGTAATTTGACACGAATGGCCCGGGTTCATTGTCAAGCCATGTCCAATCTGCTAAAAGCGGTCGAACATTGTCAAATGATGAGAGGATTTTCATGCAAAATGTACTGATTCTGGGAACCGGCTCCGCCGGACTGACGGCCGCCATCTACACCGCGCGGGCCAATCTGGAACCCCTCGTCCTCGAGGGTCTGCAGCCGGGTGGTCAGCTTACCACCACCACCGATGTCGAGAATTTCCCCGGCTTTCCCGAGGGCATCATGGGTCCGGACCTTATGGACCGGATGAAAAAGCAGGCCGAACGGTTCGGGGCCCGGTTCAAGATGGCCCTGGTGGAAAAAGCTGACTTCAGCAGTCAGCCTTACAAGGTGACCACCGATGACGGCACGGTATACGAGGCGAAAACCATTATCATTTCCACCGGAGCCAGCGCCAAGTATCTCGGGCTGCCGTCCGAGCAGAAGCTGATCGGCCGCGGGGTAACGTCGTGTGCGACCTGCGACGGTGCGTTTTACCGTGATGTTCCGGTCGCCGTGGTCGGGGGAGGGGATACGGCGATGGAAGAGGCGACGTTCCTGACCCGGTTTGCCTCCAAGGTGTATGTCATTCACCGCCGGGATGAGTTCCGCGCGTCCCGGATCATGGCGGACCGGGTTCTGAATCACGAGAAGATCGAGGTGATCTGGGATACCGTGGTTACCGAGGTTCTGGACGTGGAGAAAAACGAAGTGACCGGGTTGAAGCTGAAGAACGTCAAGACCGGGGAGGAATCCGATCTGGCGGTTCAAGCTCTGTTCATGGCCATCGGCCACAAGCCCAATACGGATCCTTTTCAGGGTCAGCTCGAGATGGATGATGTCGGCTACCTCAAAACGACATCCACACGCACAAGTGTGCCCGGGGTATTCGCCGCCGGTGATGTGCAGGATCCCCTGTACCGCCAGGCCATTACCGCAGCCGGCTCCGGCTGTGCCGCCGCCCTGGAAGCCGAACGGTTTCTGGAATCCGCGGGGCATGGAGCCTGATCGCGGCCGCCTGCCGGTCTAGAAGCAGGTGTATGCGGTGTTGCGGATGATGGTGTCTTCCCGGTCGTCCGGGTCGAACAGAATGAGGCGGTTGATTCCGATCGGGCAGCCTTTGGCGTATACGATGTCGTGATGAACGACATGCTCCGGCTTTTTGAAGGCATCGGGGCCGGTGATGCCGCCAAGGTGTTCGCTGCGGCCGTATGCCCAGTGCAGGCCCGCTTTTTCGTCTTCGAGAACATTGCCGCTCACCACCGCTTTGTCATTACAGCCCAGGCCCAGCTCGGCGATGTTTCGCCGGGCGTCATCGACACAGAAGTGGGCATCCAGCTCGTCGCGGGCGTGGCTGTCTCCCTCGATGGCGACAATCCGGTTGGCTTCCACCCTCAACAGGACCAGCGTGTTGCGCCAGGCGAGGGGGATGGTGCCCTCCGTCCGGCTGGGATCCCCGTCCCGTTCCCCTTCATAGGGGACGATGAAGGCCTCACCGCTGGGCAGATTGATGACCCGGATGCCGGTTTTATCCCGTCGGCACATTCCGTCATCGGCATGGGCTTCCCGGTGGCGTAGGTCGAAAAGGCACCGGTGGCCGGTTTCGAACTCGATCAGGGCGGAATCCGATCGGTTCAGCCGGTCGGCGAGGATGCCGACCTTGCGGGCCACCTCCACATAGTCCGCGGCGAGGGCGGTTTTTTCCATGGCGCGGGTTACGCCCGGCATGCTCGCTGCACGCAGACGGGGTGATGTCCGGGTGAATGCCGACAACGGGGCGGTGGCCGAGCATTGCGTCATCGCAATCGCGATATCCGTATCGGCCAGAATGTCGGCGATGGAGACAGGTTTGCCGTCTGACGTGCCGGATGCGGGGAGATTTCCATTGTTTGCGCCGGTGCAGGGATATTCGATCAGAGGCCGGCAGGAAAGCCCCAGGGCATCGAATGCGGCAAGCCATTCCCCGGCCATCGTCCGGCGCTCCGCCCACGCCTGCGAATCCGGCGTCCGGCTGGTGGGGGTATCGACGAGGACCGAGACCTGCTCCGACCGGTCCGGTTTAAACACATCCTGAATAAGTCTCTCAATATCAAATGCCATGCCGGAAGCATACGCGATGCCGGTCTCCGTGTCCATGTACCGGGAATACCCTACTCAAAAACTCGCCCTTTTTGTTTTTTCATGTTGATTGACCTACGCAGTTTCCCTTACCTATAGGATGACATGCGTTTACTGAAATCAGCATCACGAACCGGGAGGGTCTCGTCATGAAGTCATACCTCGGTATTCGGTCCGGCGTCCTCATCGCATTAGCCCTTGGTTTTCTTTCGGTTCCGGATGTGATGGCCCAGCGGGCAAGCCCGCTGGAGGTGCGCAAGCTGGATGGTGATAAAATCCAGACGCCCGAATATTCCGTGCGAGGCCCCAACACCCAATCCCGCAACAAAGACTGGTTCCGGGTGTATGCGGAGTATGACACGGAGCCCGAGTGGCTGGACGAGGCCACCTTCACCTTTTATGTCGTCCTGAAATCAAGCGGCAATTCCGATGCGCCTCCCTATACCCTGCTCAAGGGCGAGGTCACCTACGTCAACATTGAAGAGGGGCGCCGCCACGAGGCGGACATGTTCATCCATCCATCGACCCTGGCCCGGTACGGGGATGTCGAGCGGGTGGCCGTTCTGGTCAATGTCGGCGGCCGGGTGGTGGCGATGGAATCCAAGCCGTCCAGCAAGGCCCGTTGGTGGGAGCAGCTCAGCCCTCAGACCACCCTGATGCTGAACCGTTTGCAGACCCCGTTTGCCATGCTGAATTTTGACAACTTTGAAATGATCAAACCCGCCACCCGGTAAGGCGAATCGAACGGCGTTTATTTATGTCGAAGGGACAACGAATACTTGCGCTGGACATCGGCGCAAGCACTTTGAAGCTGGCCGAATTCGCTTCGGCCAGGGGCGGCGCCCTCGAATTGATGAAGTTCGGGG
>JAUIHQ010000465.1 GCA_030432155.1 bacterium
GAAACCTTTTCCGGGCTGCCGCACCGGTTCGAACGGGTCGGAAACCATGACGGCGTTACCATCATTAACGATTCCAAAGCCACGACCCTCGATGCCCTGCGGGCCGCCCTCCGCATGGCGGAGGGTCCCGTGCTCTTGATTGCCGGCGGTGTCCTGAAACAGAATGATGTTGATTTTGTTAAAGAAAGTCTGGATCAACATGCCCGTGCCGTTTACCTTGTGGGGACATCGGCGGATCGACTGCTGTCAGCTTGGAAGGACGTTGTTCCCTGCAGGAATTGCGGCACGATTGACCGGGCCGTGGAAGAGGCATGGCGGGATCGCAAGCGCGGCGACGTATTGTTACTGGCGCCGGGCTGTTCGAGTTTCGATCAGTTCGCTGGGTATGAGGAACGAGGAAACCATTTTAAACAAAAGATCCGGATCTTAACCGGGGAGATAGCAGCATGAGTAAAAAACAGAAACCGACATCGTATTTGTCCGAATCGTCCGCCGTCGAAGCACGGACCGTCAAAGCTCCCATTCTTCTTTTGATGGTGGCCGGCCTTCATGGCCTGGCTGTGGGAGCGTTCCTTATGATTTCCGGTTGCGGGACCCGCCAGCCGGTTGTGGAGCCACCGCCTGCTCCCATCATGCCTCCCAGCGCCGGAACGGCCACCGCGCCCTCGCCGGCCGTGCCCCGTCCCGATTTCCGTCCGCCGGTGGCAGTCGAACCCGCCCCCGCTACGATTCAGGGGACGGTCGGCGACACCTACACGATCAAGAAAGGCGACAGCCTTTCCAAGATCGCCGCCCGTCACGGCGTGACGGTGCGTGAACTGGCAGAGATCAATCAGTTGAAAGATGCGGATGTCATCCGGGTGGGTCAGAAGCTGGTGCTGCCGGCCCACGCCAAGGATCTTCCCGATGAGGCGCCTGCAGCGAAGAAGCCCGCGGCTCGTTCCGCCGCCCCGGCGGCATCCGGCGGGAACTATGAAGTGAAAGCGGGCGACTCGCTTTCCCGGATCGCCGCGGCGAACGGGACGACGGTACGCGCCATCAAGGATGCGAACGGACTGACCAGCGATTTGATCCGTATCGGCCAGAAGCTTGTAATCCCCGGATCATCGGCCGCTCCTGCGCCGGCGGCAGCTTCTCGTACGGCCCCGGTTGTGGAAACCGCACAGGCTCCGGAGCCGGAACCGGAAACCGCGGCTCCCGCCCCGGCCCCGGCCATGGCCGATCCGGTTTCGATGGATGTTGAAGAGCCGGCTGCGGTCGAAACGCCCTCGCTTTCCGATGCATCTTCATCCGGGAACGCGCCGTTCCCCTATACGGTTCGTGAAGGCGATGATCTGGAGAAGATTGCCCGCAGCTTCGGGGTGCTTCAGGGTGACATCATGTCGCTGAACGGTCTGAACAATGCATCCGAGATCAAGCCGGGCATGAAGCTCAAGATTCCGTGGTACACCCCGGAGTAACCGGGACGGGATTCCGTTCAACACAAACAGGGCGGTGAGGGCCGGCCCGGCGGCTCC
>JAUIHQ010000466.1 GCA_030432155.1 bacterium
TATTCGACATGGAACCGGCAATGGTCCTGTTCGGCGAGCTTATGGGGGAGATGCGGGGGGAAATCGAGGACAGGCCGATCCTGCAAGCGGCCGCTTCCGCGGCAATTAGTCGTATCCTGTTTAGCGCCGACGACCTGGTCCCTGAGGAGAGCCCTCCAGAGGGAAAGGGACCTTCGAGCCTGACCGGCGTCGCCCCGAGCTGTCGCACTCCTCAGGGATCGTCCGCCCGATACCGACGCCTGGGTCGGGCGGTCACGCATGTTCTGAGATGAAGGTCCGCACCTCTTCGAAAAACATCTCAAAACACCGGTCACTTTTGAGCGCAATGTGGTTCTTGCCGGGCAGTTCGACGAACTGGGCATTGGGGATCAAACGCGCCATCGCGCGGCCCTCTGATACCGGAACCCGCCTGTCGCCGGAGATATGGAGTACGAGCGTTGGGACACGAATCCGCGTCGCGTATTCGCTGTAGTCGATCAGACCGTTCATTTTCGAGATTCGAAGGGCGTTTTCCGTGGAGCAGCTGATCCTTTGGAGCTCGTCGAAACTGTCCTTAACCTCCTGCGGTGCGTCTGCCAGAAAACTTGATGTGAAGAAGTTCCGATAAATCGAGTTGGTTGCTCCCCAGCCTTCCTCGATCATCATCAGGGAGGTTTTGAACAGGCTTTCATCTTCCGGGTTGCCGCGCATCTGCCCTCCTCGCAGCAAGCCGTTAAAGAGGATGAGGCATGAGACTTTTTCGGGGTTTTCGACGGCGTAGCGTATTGAAAACGCCGCGCCTTGGCTGATCCCAAAAAGGGCGAAACGGTCAAGATGCGCTGCCTCGACCACCGCTTCCATGTCCTCGGACATGGCATCCAGGGAAATCGTTTCCGGCTCCCAATCCGACAGCCCGTTGCCGCGTTGGTCGAACCGGATCAGGCGGTTTTTCCGAGCGAATTCCGCCAGGAACGGGCCCCAGAACGGGCTGCTCCACTCGTATTCGATATGATTGAGGAAGTTCGGCGCCTTGAAGACCGGCGGCCCCTCGCCGACGGTTGCCCAGGCCAGTTGCGTCCCGTCGTCGGACGCGGTGAACTGGACCCGCTGATGCAGGGAGACTTCCGGCGCTTCACGTTCGGGGGCGACGTTCGGCGCCCACTGCCAGACCTTGATGGGGCGGGAGATGTTCTTGACTCTCTGCCCTCCCAGATCGCGGAAGTGCTCGTCCAGACGGTCCAGCACGGTTTGGTGAACGATGTCGGAGATACAGACGCCCCCGGGTTCCGCCAGTCCCTCCAATCTTGCCGCGACGTTCACGCCATCTCCGAAGATGTCGTCCTCATCGAACAAGATATCCCCGAGGTTGACGCCCATTCGATATTGTATGCGCTGATCTTCGGTCTGTGCGCCTTCCCGGCCCGCCATGGCGACCTGTATGTCAATCGCGCATCGAACGGCATCCTGTGCGGCTGCTTGCAGGGCTTCTCCATCTACCTTTGCATCACGTGACCAGCCCTGGCCCAGCAATACAG
>JAUIHQ010000174.1 GCA_030432155.1 bacterium
GATGAGCAGGGGTGTGGAAACGGAGCTATGGGGCGGACTGAGGCACCGGCATATGGCGAAAGCTGTCGGCAACGGCTACTCCCCGCGCCCTGTCGCCACCGCGCCACCCCTTGACTCTACCGTCATCGTCATCGAATACCGATCACGTCCGGCACATGGCCAGGCCCGCAGGCCATTGAACGTTGAGCGTTATGCGGTGAGCGTTGAACGTTCCGCGACGAGATGGCGGTATGGATGATCATCCTGCCCCTTTCAAACCTGCTCCATTCCTTGCTCAGACCCGGTTGTTCAATGTTGCCCCCCCGTTTCGTCATTGGAATTTAGGATTTGGAATTTCTCCATGGGGTCCGGAGTCCGCTATTCAGGCATTCAGACATTCGGTATTCGGAAATTCAGAGGACCAGAAATCGGGTGTTGGATGTTGAATGTTCGGTGTTGGATGTTCGATGTTGATACCTCCCCCCCCCTCTGCCTTCCCGTGCTTGGCAGTTACCCCGATTTCCACCATACTCGGATCCATGACGATAACCGGGGGGTGTTTTTGCGGTGCGGTCCGCTATGCGGTGGATGCGGCGGCGTTGACCGATACCGCCATCTGCCATTGCGAGGCCTGCCGGAAGACCACCGGGGGGACGCATGTGACATGGACCACGGTGGACCGGGCTGCCTTCACTTGGACGGCCGGCGATCCCCGGGCGCTTCGATCAAGCGATCACGGCGTGAGGTTTTTCTGCTCCTGCTGCGGTACGCAGCTCGCGCTGGAAACCTCGCGTGAACCGGAAACCATCGATATCGCCGTCACCTCCCTCGACGATCCGGGCCTTGCACCTCCGGACCGTCATATCTGGGCGGAAAGCATGCTCCCGTGGATCCGGCCGGATGACGGGCTGCCGGCGATGGATAGAGAAACGTAGCGGCTACAGGCCGAGCAGTTGGTTCCGGAAGTCAGGGTAGGGCATGGCCGGGTCCAGCCAGATGCGGAAGTACTGGCGGCCGAAAGCTTCGCCGGGAATGGTCACGACCTCATCGCCGTTCAACTCCAGCGTGGTGCCGATTCCGGGAACGTAGGTCAAGGTATATACGTCGCCCTTGCGGATATCGACATAGGCCTCATTGATGGTATCCACGTCCGCCCGGATGGCGGCGAGTTCTTCATCCGTCAAGGTATCGCCCAGGGCGTTGTTGCCGGCCTTCACGATGTCCTCCGCATCAAAATCCCGGAGGTAATGGATCTCAAGGCGCTTGGCGATATCCGCGGTTACCGATGCTTCGGCATCTGTGCCGGACTCGGTATAGTAGGCTGAAGCATACACCTTGAATATCCACCCCACGCGAAGCAGTCCGGCCCCGGTGCGGTTTACCACCGTCCCGTCCGACAACGTCACCGACGGGGGAAAGGTGATGCCTTCCACCTCCACAACCTCGGAAGAGGCCACAGCCATTCCCGTGAAGACCATCCACAGCCATATATATCGTAACCATTTCATGACCGTACCATCCGCCACCTTTTCCAGTTTGCAAACGGAAAGGGTCATAGTATTTGTCTGGGGGCGATGAGGGTCATTCGTACTTCCCTTCTCGTCCTGATCGGGGCATGATCCCGGTTTTCCCGAGGAGTAAGATGACAACAACCGAGCAGCATAACGGGCAACCAGCACCGTGGACCTGGAAAGTCCTGGGAGCCGCACCGGCCAAACGCAAGCCGATGTCCAGCCGGACCAAGGCGTTGATCCAGGCTCCCCTGATGGTTCTGGTCGCGTGGGTGATTCATCACTGGCTCGGTCACGTGATCATGCCGTTGATCATTGTCGGACTATCCGTGCTGGTGCTGACCGGCGGACTTTTCTATGAACCGTTGTTCAAGGCATTCGAACGGTTCGGCGCGAAACTTGCGTACTGGGTGACCGCGATCCTGAACTGGGGGCTGCTCACGCCCTTTTTCTACCTCATATTCACCCCGGGCCGCCTGATTCAGAAGATGAAAGGTGCGGATCCGCTGGACCGCCGCTACCCCGACCCCCGTGATACCTTCTGGGTGCCCCGCAAGCCGGTGCCGAATCTCGACCAGTACAGGAAACAGCACTGATGAAAAACATTCTCGGCATCAGCGCCTTCTATCATGACTCCGCGGCCTGCATTGTCCGCGACGGCGAGATTATCGCCGCGGCCCAGGAAGAGCGGTTCTCCCGCAAGAAGCATGACGAGCGGTTCCCGTTTCATGCCGTCCGCTACTGTATTCATGAGGCGGGCATCGGCCCGGACGAGCTGGATGCGGTGGCGTTCTATGACAAGCCGATCACCAAGTTCATCCGTATTCTCGAGACGTATTTCAGCGTCGCGCCCAAGGGGCTCCGGTCATTCATGATGGCCATGCCGATCTGGATGCGGGAGAAGCTCTGGATTCCCCTTGAAATCGAGAAGGCGCTGGAGCAGTGCGGCATTAAATCGCCGGGCGAGAACCTGTTTTTTCCCGAGCATCATGAATCCCATGCCGCGAGCGCGTTCTATCCCTCGCCGTTTCCGTCCGCCGCCATCCTGACCGTGGATGGCGTCGGCGAATGGGCCACCTCCACCCTCGGCCGGGGCAAGGGGAATGAGCTGGAGATCCTTCACGATCTTCACTTCCCTCACTCAATCGGACTGCTGTATTCCGCCTTCACCTATTTTACCGGATTCCGGGTGAACTCCGGCGAATACAAGCTCATGGGCCTCGCCCCTTACGGACAGCCGACCTACGTGAAGACCATCTATGACCACCTGATCGATGTCCGCGATGACGGTTCGTTCAAGATGAACATGGATTATTTCGGGTACCTCGACGGCCTGGTCATGACCAACGACAAGTTCGCCGACCTGTTCGGCGGTCCGGCGAGGAAGGCCGAGTCGGATCTGACCTCCCGCGAAATGGACATCGCCCGATCGATCCAGGTGGTGACCGAGGAAATCATTCTCAAGATGGCGCATCACCTTCACAACATCACAGGGGAGAAAAACCTGTGTATGGCCGGCGGCGTGGCGCTGAACTGCGTGGCGAACGGGCGACTGCTTCGCGAAGGCCCGTTCGAGAATGTCTGGATTCAGCCCGCGGCGGGAGATGCCGGCGGCGCCCTCGGGGCGGCGGAGCTGGTCTGGTACAAGGTCCTCGGCAACAAACGCGAAGTGGACGGGGTGCATGACCGGATGAAGGGGGCGTATCTCGGCCCGGATTTTGACCGCGAAGTCGAGGCGTTCCTTCAGGACCGGGGCTATCTATACCGCAAGCTTGAGGGTGAGGCGTGGGCAACCGAAATCGCGAAGGTCATGGCGGAGGAGAATGTGGTCGGGCTCTGCCAGGGCCGGATGGAATTCGGTCCCCGGGCCCTCGGCGGCCGGTCGATCATCGGTGATGCGCGGTCGCCGAAGATGCAATCGGTGATGAATCTCAAGATCAAGTATCGCGAATCGTTCCGCCCCTTCGCCCCGAGCTGCCTGGCCGAGACGGTCAGCGACTATTTCGAGCTCGACCGGGAGTCGCCGTACATGCTGCTGGTGGCCCAGGTGAAGGAGGACCGCTGTATCGGGCTCGAGGATGCGGACAAGCTTCCGATCCGGGACCGCATCAACCAGGTCCGGTCCGACATCCCCGCGATCACCCATGTCGATTACTCCGCCCGCGTCCAGACGGTCCGTCGTGAAACCAACCGGAAGTACTATGACCTGATCAAGGCGTTCAAGGATCTCACCGGCTACGGGGTGATCATCAACACGTCGTTCAACGTTCGCGGGGAGCCGATCGTGTGCACGCCGGAAGATGCATACCGTTGTTTCATGCGGACGGAAATGGACTACCTGGTGCTGGGCGACTGCCTCCTCGCCAAGGCGGAGCAGCCCGAGTGGAAGGACAAGGGCAACTGGCGTGAGGACTACGTGCTGGACTGATGCTTTCGGTTGAACAACTTCCTGCGCTGAACGCCCTGTTGAACACCACGGCCACGGTTCTGCTGTTCCTGGGATGGCGGGCGGTGCGCGGCGGACGGCCGATGGTTCACCGGAATTACATGATCGCGGCGCTGGCGGTCTCCGCGATGTTTCTCACGTCGTACCTGGTGTATCACTACAACACGACGGCGATGAACCGGTATCCGGGGCAGGGATGGGACCGCTACCTCTATCTGTTCATCCTGTTCACCCACATCCCCCTGGCCATCATCATCGTCCCCGGCTGCCTGGCCGCGGTATGGCATGCGGCCCGCGGGAATTTCGAGCGTCATGTTCGGGTCACCCGCTGGCTCTGGCCGACCTGGATGTATGTGTCGGTGACCGGGGTGCTGATCTACGTGATGCTCTACCTGCTGCCTCACTCCTTCTGAATCGAGCAGACCACGGGAAGGCCGAGGTTCCGGTACACGTCCTCGGGCCGGCGAACCGTGTGGTCGGAATACTCGGCAAGAAAACCGGCGCTGAACCCGATGATCAGGGCGAGGATGAACCCGAAGAGAAGCGTGGTGGTTTTCCGGGGGAACACAAGCTCGGCGGTGTGTTCAGGGCCGGCCACGACATGCATCGGGGCCAGCCAACCGCCGCCCTCCGCGTCCGGATTGGTTTTTACCTTATCAAGGGAAGCCAGAAGATCAGCAAGCCGGTCCCTTACGCCGGCGGAATCCGTGCCGGGGTTCTCGTCCCAGGCGGCCAGCAGGGTCCGGAGATCCTCGCGCATGGCTTCGGCATCCCGGGACGATGCAAAGAAGCCGTGGCGTTCAGCCTGCAGGCGATGGCGGAAGCCGGCATAGGCATCCAGCAGCGCCTGCAGGGTTCGTTCGGCCTCCTCGGGTGACCGGTCATGATACGAGAGCCGGATGATGCCGGATCCCGGCCGGGGGGCGATGGCCAGGTGACGGCGTATAGCATCCATCCGTTCGGCCTCCACCGGGGTCAGTTCCGTATGGTTTTCGGGCAGCGAGAGACCGTCGAGACCGAGCAGGTATCGAGCGGTCTGTTGAAGAATTTCCCCTGAGTGCAGCATCTCCAACTCCGGGGCCATGCGCGAGTAGTGGATCTCCTCCAGTCCGATGGTGCTGTCCGATTCCGCCGCCGGTTGATCACCGATCATGATCGATGCCGATGCGACGTACACCGGGGTCCAAAGAAACGCGATGAGCGCGGAAACCAGAAAGACAAAGCAGAACATCCCGATGATCAGGCCCTTGCGGGCGAAAAAGGTATGGCTCAGCTCCCGTTTCCAGTCTTCGCGATAATCGTCGGCCTGTCGCAGTACATCCATAAGGTCAGACCTTTCCGTACAGCATGCCGGGGATGTAGAATCGCCGTTTGTTCAGGGCGACGCCGAGCACGTTGCCTCCCATGCGTTCGACCTTCTCGCGGGCCAGGGTGAGAATCTCCCACTTGGTCTGCTCGCACTCCGCAACCAGGACGACGCCATCGACGAAGGGAGTCATGATGACCGCCTCGGAGGAGTGAAGGATGGAGTCCGCATCCACGATCACATAGTCATACATGGATTTGAGCCGTTGCAGCTTCAGGTCGAAAGCGGCCATCAGCTCCGATGCATTGCCGATGCGCCCCTGATTGGGCAGCACCTTCACCAGCGGCTCTTCCGTATCGTGAATGGCGTCGGGATTCTCGCCGTCGGCCAGCAGGTATTCCCGAAGGCCGGGATCCGCGTCGATACGGAATACGCCGGCCAGCGAGGGGCGTTGAAAGTTCGCGTCCACGAGAAGAATCGATGCCTGGGTCTGCCGGGCTAGCGCATACGCCATGCTGACCGCGGTCGTGGTCTTGCCTTCCCGGTCACGCCCGCTGGTGACCATCAGGCTCTTGATGGTCATGCCGCGGGCCGCGCTCAGGAGGTTCCCCTGAATGCCGGCCATGGCGGATATATTCTTGTCTGCGATGTGCCGTATGTGTGCAACGGTCATGCTGTGAAATCCCACCCCTGCCATCCGTTCGATTCGCGAACAGGGTAGCGGAGGAGGGCGGAAATGAACAGGCTGAATTATCCGGTCAGGATACGTACGGCTTGCGCACCGGGTATACACCGATGATGCGCATGCTTTCCGCGATGCCTTCGGCGAGCGTCAGCGCTCGATGAACGCGGGACTGCGCCGGTGTTCCTTCCACGTCGATGAAGAAGATGTAGGACTTGGGCCGGCCGATGAGCGGCCGGGAAAGCAGGCGGGTCAGGTTGACCTTGCAGTCCCGGAAGACTTCGAGGAATTCACACAGCGCCCCCGGCCGGTTATGGAGGGTTACGAGCATGCTGGTCTTGCTGCTCCGGGGCAGGGGGGCGGACTTGTGGCCGATGCAAATGAACTGGGTGACATTCGGTACATCCGCCTGAACCGGGAATTCCAATACATCCAGCTTGTATTGGCGCGAGGCCTGTTTCATGCCGAGCGCCGCGCCATGTTCATCCGCCGCCGCCTTCTCGGCGGCGATGGCGGTGCTGTCGGTTTCCCGCCGCTCCACCCGGGGCAGGGTCTTGCGGATCCATGCGTCGCAGTGCTGCATCGGGGCGAAATGTGAATACAGCCGGCGGATGCTTCGGCCTTCCCGGCCCAGGAGGGCGAGGCGCACGTTCAGGGACAATTCCTCCCGGATATGCAGCGCTTTCCGCGGCTCGACGAGGCAATCGATGGTTTCGTAGATGGTGCCCCCCGAGGAATTCTCGATGGGAACGATGCCGGCGGCATCCCGGTGTTTCCGGACGTATTCGAATACTTCGTAAATCCCGGGAATGGGGACCAGCTCATAGGCGCTCCCGTAGCGTTTGCGGGCCATCAGGTGGGAGAAGGTCTTTTCCGGACCCAGGTATGCCAGTGTTCGAATCTTCATGTTGTCCGCAGAGTATCGGCCCGATGCGCGGTGCGCAAGCCCGCACGGGACGATCAACGCAGGCCGAGACGCCGCAAAAACCAGCGGCCCATCTTCTTCTCCTTCTCCCAGAAGAAGCGGAATTGTCCGAGCAGGGCGCCGAAGATCAGCAGGCAGATCTGGTAGGTCGGAAAGATCAGCAGAATATACGTCACGACCTTGATCCATGTCGGGGTCGCATCGGTGAAGTGGAAGAGGTGCCAGACCGGGGGGCGAATCTGGGTGATGGCCATCCCGGCCAGTGAAAACACCAGCATGATCAGAATGATGCGCGTGGTGCTTTCAATCCCCCAGCGCTCCTTGGTGCGTTGTAGCCAGCCGGACATGAAGATCGGTCAGGGAATCACGGACTGGCCGAAGAGTGCGGCGAGGGCGAGGAGTATCAGGGAGACCCAGCGAAGTGTATCCCCTTTGGGCGATTTCTTGCTGACCGCGGTCAGTGCGCCTACGGCGAGGAGGATGATGAACTTCACCGCGATCACCCCGTTGTAATGAGGCCCGTAGGTGTAGCCTTCCTTCAGCACATAATGAATCAGCCCGGCGAGCAGGCCGATGCCGATCATCAAGTTGACGACCCTGGCGATGCGGCTCGACACCACCGCGAGGGTCCGGGTTTCCCGGGGTACGGCGGTCTGGAAGGCCAGCAGGGCCCCGAAGGCGCCGACGTTGGCGAGGATGTGAATCCAGATCGTCAATTTGAGGAGAATGATCATCTTACACTGCCTCCAGTTGCCGCTGCCGGTGCGCCTTGGCTGCTACCTTCAGTGGATCGTCTTCCTTCATAAACGCTTCCGCGGCATCCCGGCCGGTGACCGGAACCCCGTGCCGTACCATCAGGATCGCTTCATGGCCGACGGTTTCCACGTATCCGTTCCCGGTGATGAAAAAATGCTCTCCCTTGTCGTCGAGAATCCGGGTGATGCCGGTCTTCAGGATGGCAATCATCGGCGCGTGTCCGGGAAGGATCCCGACGCTGCCGTCGGAAGCCGGAACATTCAGGTTCCGGGCTTCTCCCTCGTAGGCGGGTCCGTCGAGGCTGAAGATGGAGACCTTGAGGGTGCTCATTCCGCGTCGTCGTCCTGTTTCATCTTCTCGGCTTTGGCGAGCACCTCGTCGATACCGCCCACCATGTAGAAGGCCTGTTCGGGAATGTTGTCATGCTTGCCGTCGAGGATTTCCTTGAACGAACGCACGGTCTCCTCGATCTCCACGT
>JAUIHQ010000175.1 GCA_030432155.1 bacterium
TAGCCCATGCCGCCCAGATGCTTTCACACCTGCCGGTGCGGGTGCAATTTCATGCGGGTCGAGGGAATGATCAAACCGGAAAAGCCATTCAGGATCTTCTACGGCAGACCCCGCTGGATCTCACCGGGTATGAGGTGATCGAAGGTGAAACACCTTCTACGGTTGTTCTGTCCGATCCGGCGGGCAACGCTGGCAGGGGAGAGCGTTCGTTCATCAACACCCTCGGGGCGGCGGCCGGGTATCAGCCGGACATGCTGGGTGAAGAATTTCACACGTCCGCCATCCGCCTCTATGGGGCTACGGCTCTTGTACCCGCCCTTCATGACGCTCTGACAAGCCTGTTGAAAAGGGGACGCGAGGAGGGGGGCATGAACATTGTCGGCACGGTGTTTGATTTTCGCAATGAGCAGAGGCATCCCGGCCGACCCTGGCCTCTCGGCGATACGGAAAAGAGCGGTCCCTTGATTGATTTGCTGGTTTGCGACCGGGAAGAAGCGTTCAAGATCAGCGGCGAATCTGATACCGAATCTGCCATTCGCTTTTTCCTCGATGCGGGAGTTGGCGCGGTTGTCGTCACCCACGGAGCAGAACCGGTGACTCTGGGATCACACGGGGATTGGTTTTCCCCGGTGGATATCAAATGTATGCCGGTGAGTCGGGCGATTGACCATGCATTGCGTGACGGCATGGGGAAGCAAGGTGACACGACTGGTTGCGGCGATAATTTCCTCGGCGGCATGCTTGCCTCGATTGCCATTCAGACATTTCGCGGACGTGTTCGTGGGCACATGGATCTGGCCGAGGCCTGTGCCTGGGGCATTGTGTCCGGCGGTTATGCGTGCTTCTATCCGGGAGGACTTTGCCATGAGCCGGATCCGGGCTGGAAGCGGCGGGAGCTGAGACCTTTTCTTGCCGCGTATCAGCAGCAGACCGGGTTGTCTCTTACATAGTAGCTTCGCCATCCGGTCCTCGACGATACGCACCGGGAGTCATGCCCGCGTGCTTGCGGAAAACCCGGTTGAAATGGGAGAGATCCTGGAAGCCGGATTCCAGGGCGATCACCACGATTTTCTCCCGGGATGCCCTCAGGCACGACATGGCATATTCCACCCGGCGCTGATTGATGTACGTGGTAACGGTGACACCTGTATAGGTCTTGAACTGCCGGCTCAGGTAGGATTTGTTCATGCCGAATCGGCGGGCCAGAAAGGCGAGCGTCAGATCGGGGGAACGAGCGTGTTCATGTATCGATAGCCGCACATCCTCCATCCGCGGCATGTAGGTACCTTCGGCCGGCTTCAGAATGGTAAGGCCGTGTTGTTCGCTTGCCCGGCAGCAAGCGAGGAGAAAAAGCTCGACGAGGCGCTGGACGGCAAAATCGCCCGCATCCGTGTCCGTCTGCTGCTCGCGCCATGCGTGCAGAAGATACCCCTGTGCTTTGATATCGGACGCTAGATCCAGGTGAACCAACCGGTTCAACCTGTGAGCAAGGGTCTGGCCGGGCGGCAGGATCGAGCTCAGGTATCCGGCAAGCGCCCGGGGGAGGGCAGGCTGACGGTAACGAGCAAGATCAAAATAAAGGTTGATGACCTCCGCCGGACCGTCCGGCGTCAGAATGTCGTGATTCTGGCCGTGATGGACAATGCCCAGCGCACCTGGCCGTTCCCGGATGATGTGATCCTCCAGGTAGTGAACGGGCGTACCTTTCAACACAAGATTCATTTCCAGAAAGCCATGCGTATGCAGATCGAGGGCTTGATTGGTGTAGGCTGGAAAATGTTGAACCGCGACCCCATTCCTCCCCAAGGCTTGTTCGATCGGTATGTCCAATCTGTATTGCGGTAGCGTCATAGAGCAAATATCCGTCCTACGAAATGTCAATATAAGCAAAGTATGAGACAATAATACGCATATATTGCTTACCAGACAAGGATAACCAAGGAGATATATCCATGAAAACAACACTGACGAAGGACCAGATTACAACCTACCGGGAGCAGGGATTCCTGGCCATTCATGACGTTCTCGATCCAACCGAGCTTGAAGCACTGGGACATGCGGTGGACGAAGCGCTCGTTGTCATGGGCGAGCAGCGTGTTTCGGGATCGAAGGATGATGATGTCAAAATCGACGACGACTATTACAGCAAGGTCTTCACCCAGAAACTGAACCTGTGGAAGATCAATGAAACGGTAAAATCATATTTCCTTTCAACCGATCTCGGCCGGATGCTCTGTGAGCTCGAGGGTGTGGACGGTATGCGGGTCTGGCATGACCAGGCCCTGATCAAACAGCCCTTTGCCAACGCCACGGCGTGGCATCTCGACAACCCCTACTGGTCGACCTATACGCATCATGCGATTTCCATCTGGATCGCCCTCGAGGATGCGACCTGGCAGAACGGATGTATGTATTATCTGCCGGGTACCCACAGGACCGCCACGTTCGACAACGTAACTATCGGTAAAAATATGAATGCGCTGTTTGACGTTTACGGGGACTGGAAGAAGATCAACTCGGTCGGTGTGCCGCTGAAGGCGGGAAGCTGCGCTCTTCACAACGGGCTGACTGCTCACGGCGCCGGCGCCAACATGACCAACGGAACTCGCCGGGCGATGACCTGCGCGTACATTCCCGATGGATCCACATTCAACGGGCAGCGGAACATCCTTCCCAGGGCGTATTTTGAGAGCCTGGGTGAGGGGGATTTGCTGAACAACGACGAACTGAATCCTCTCGTATACAAGGCCGGCTGAGATGACCCCTCGTGAGCGCTTTCAAGCGGTAATGTGGTTTCAGAAACCCGATCGCCTGCCTGTCGTGGAGTGGGCCGTCTGGTGGGACAAGACGCTTGAGCGCTGGCGGGGAGAGGGCCTTCCTTCGCACCTGTCGGACCGATACGAGGTAGCATCCTATTTCGGTCTGGATCCCTGGTTTCAGGATTGGCTTTCTCCACGGAAGCCCGAATGTCCTCTGCCCGCTTCGGAAGGGCAGGGGATCATTGCAGATGAGGACGATTACGAACGGATCCTTCCCCATCTTTATCCTGCGGATGCGGTCGATTCCGCGCAATGGTCATCATGGGCGGTGCGACAGGCCGCCGGAGAGGCGGTTCTGTGGTTTACCGTGGAAGGCTTCTTCTGGTTTCCCCGAACCCTTCTCGGGATTGAAGGTCACATGTATGCCATGTATGACCAGCCGGACCTCATTCATCGAATCAACCGCGATCTGACCGACTGGATGCTGTCGGCGATTCGGCAGATCGCTGTTCATGCAAAACCCGACTTCATGACCTTTGCCGAGGATCTGAGCTACAACCACGGGCCCATGCTCTCGCGGGAGCATTTTGAGGAATATTGCCTTCCGTACTATCGGCAAGTGATACCTGTTCTCGAACAGATGGGAACTCTCCCGTTTATCGATTCGGACGGAGATATCACTGCATGTCTGCCCTGGTTCCGGCCCGCCGGCCTTCGCGGCGCTCTTCCTCTCGAGCGGCAGGCCGGTGTGGATATTATGCAGCTCCGGCAAATCGATCCCGATTTCCTGTTTATCGGCCATTTTGACAAAATGACCATGTGCCGGGGGCGGGAGGCGATGCGGCGGGAATTTGAACGCTTGCTGCCGGCCGCCCGCCAGGGTGGTTTTATCGTCAGTGTCGACCATCAAACACCGCCCGGCGTCTCCCTCGATCAATATCGGGATTACCTTGGATTGCTCAACGAATTCTGTCAGCTGGCTGCCATCGATTGATGCCATCCGTCTGCCCGTAAACCCGACGATGCCGACGGCATCGCCAAAATCACAAAGTAATCGCAATCAGGGGTCTTCGTTTCGACCGTGCTGCATCCTACTGTTGTCAGCATGATTCGCGGTATTCTGATCACCTTTCTATGCGCGGCTATTCTACCATTGCGCGTGATAGCGGCCGAGCCTGTCCAGGTGGAGGTGTCACGGTTTTATTTTCCCAATACCCCGGAGGAAGCAACCACATCGCGCATCATCGACCTGATGGATGAAGACGAGGATTTGCAGGTGGTCCAGTGGGGCGGATTGTCGCTGCCCGGTGGCGGCGGCCGCGCGTCGTTGATGATGTCGATTGCCGGTCGTACGGCACCGGATATCATGGAGTCCTGGTTTCACGTCATCCGCAACGATGTTCACCAGGGATTCCTGTACCCGCTGAACGAGTGGATTGGGGAGGATGCCGATGGGGATGGTTTCATCGGCGACGATGAAGCCGATTGGGATCGTTGGTCCGATATTCCCGAGCTCTGGCGGCGGGTGGCCACGGTCGACGGCAAGGTCTACGGTATTCCCCAGATTACCAAGTATTTCATGGGCGTCATCTATCGTCGGGATACCGTACGAGCCGCGGGCCTGAATCCGGATCAGCCGCCCGAAACGTGGGAGGATTTTGTCGCATGGTGCATGAAGCTTACCGATCCTCAGAAGAGCATTCCCGGTGCGGCTGTCCAGCGGGGCCAGAGAGCCATCGCGCTTTCGCCATTCGGCTTCACATGGCTGCCCTGGGTGGAAGCTGCGGGCGGCAATCCGATTATCCAGGTTCGGGAAAGTCCGATTACCGGGGAGTCCCATTTGTTTCCCATGTATGCCACGGAGTTTGTGACCGACACGGGGGAGGACCTTTCGAAGGTCACGCCGACCTGGAAAGCCAACTTTGCCTCCGAGGCCGGGATGGAAGCCGCGGAGCTGTATCATCGCCTCCGCTGGATGAAGTGGATGATCGACCCCCGCACCGGCCAGGGCATCGAGTTAAAGGAGCAGGATCTGGCCGCCGGCCATGTGGATGTTGATGGGCGACGGATACCATTCAATCCGGACGACGTGATCACCGGCGTGGCCCGGGGGCAGACCGGGCAGCGGGAAGCGGATGATATGTGGCGCATGCTGGGACTGCAGGAAGTCGGCATGGTCGTCTGGTTTGTTCAGGACATGCAGGGTCTGGCGGACCAAATCGGCATCGATCCGCGCCTTCTTTCCTGGTTTCCGATTCCCCGGGGCCCGGGGGAGGAAACCCGGCCGGTCGTCCAGGTTCAGCGTCACTACGCAGTGATGAGTGAAGGCGTGGGTCGGCGTCCCCATGAGGAACGGGAAAAGGTCTGGAAGGTTCTAACCGCGGTGACCGATGATCTTGCCGCCGACAATGCAATCCGCGACCAGGTGCTGGCCGGGTTGGCCGCGTTTGTCAATCCATTGGATCTGCAGCGATTGGGTCTCGAAGACTACCTCGATGATGTATCGCCTGTCGTGAGGCGGAATTTCGAGCAGATCCGAACCGGCGAGGTCCGCACCACCACTGAGCCGTTTTCCGGATTCTGGGTAACCGTGGATGACACCCTGAACCGGCGGGTGTTGAGTCTGATCCTGGCGGAAACCGGGGAAGACTTTGACTATCGCACCGCCCTTGCGCAAACCGAGGAGGAAGCCAACAAAGGCCTGATGTTCGGACATGCCGAGGAAGAGTTGAACCGGTACCGTCCTGCCGCCCGGGTCATTTTCCTGATCATCCTTGTCCTGGTATCGCTTTTTGCGGTGAAAGTGATCCGGGCGATGATGCGAACCCATACCGGGAAGAGCGGGAAGGTGCGGGCGGGTATCGCCCCGTGGTTGATCATGTTCCCCGCCCTTATTCTGATCATGTTGTGGGCCTATTATCCGCTGTTTCGCGGCATGGTCATGGCATTTCAGGATTACCGGATCGTTGGCGACAGCGCGTTTATCGGACTGGATAACTTTATTGCGTTGGCCCTCGATCGCAGTTTCTGGATCAGCATGTGGCGGACCGTGCAGTTCGTCATCCTCAACATTTCCCTGGCCTTTATTGCCCCGATTCTGCTCGCGGTGCTTCTGTCGGAAGTGCCGACGCACAAAGTATTTTTCCGCACACTCTTTTTTCTGCCGAACATGACCAGCGGACTCGTCATCGCCCTGATGTGGAAGATGCTCTACGATCCGACACCCGAGGGAACCCTCAATCGATTCATCGCGTTGGTTGACAAGCTGCCGATTGTCAACATCGGCGACCAGACATGGCTGCAGGATCCCTCCCTGGCCATGCTTTGCACGGTGATTCCGACGGTGTGGGCCAGTATGGGCATGGCCAGCCTGATCTACCTCGCCGCCCTCAAGGCGGTGCCCGATGAGCTGTATGAAGCGGCCGAGATGGACGGCGCGGGCCTGATGACCAAGCTGCGGAAAATCACCCTGCCCACGCTCATGCCCCTGATCATCATCAATCTCGTCGGCACCTTCATCGGAACGTTCCAGAATATGGGCAATATCTTTCTGATGACCTTCGGCGGGCCGGGCGATGCCACGATGGTGATTGCCATGAAGATCTGGATCGAAGCCTACAACAACCTCCGCTTCAGCATGGCCACCACCATGGCCTGGGTGCTCGGCGCCCTGTTGATCGGGTTTACCTTTGTCCAGATCAAGCTGTTACAACGGGTGGAATTCCGAAAGGCGGAGTGGGACTGATATGCCGATCATTTCCAAAGTCGGGCGAAAGTCTCCTCCGATGGTCGCAGCCATCAGTTTGATCTATCTTCTGCTGATCCTGCTCGGGCTCACCATGGTGTAACCGTTCATGGTCACCATCGCGAACTCCGTGGCCGGCCCCATGGACTATCACCGCTTTCGGCCGGTGCCGGCTTACTTCACGTCGGGTGCGGAGCGATTTGTCCGGACCCTGACCGGGTATTTTCAGGATTTTCACGATGCGCTCGGGCAGATGAGCGTTCGATTCGGCGGAACACCTACATCATGGACCGCGTGGAGTCTTATCGGACGGGATGAACAGGGGATTGAGGCGTTTGCCCGTCAGCATGCCGTGCCTCCCGGGGGACCGGAGGCGGACCGGCGGATGTTGGACTATGTGGCATTCTGTGAAGACTGGCCCTTGTCGGAAAGCGTCTGCCGGTTTGAGAATGTCGAGGGATCCGAATATCTCGCGCGGTTGTATCAGGAGGAATTGGAAGCGTCGGGGAAGCCTGCCGAACGCGAGGATGCGCTTGCCCTGTTGAATGAGCGTTGGGGCATACCCAACCGGTCGTTCTTCATGATTGATTTCGGTCCCGAAAAGGCAAGGCCGCTTCCCCAGCGCTCCGATGTCGCCCCGGATCGCCCCAAATACCATGATTACCTGCGCATCGCCGCCGCGGCACGGGCGCATGCGTTTACCCCGGGGGTTTCACGTAAATGGAAACAATACTGGACGGAGATAATCGGCGAGGGAGATGCGCCTTTCCCGGTGCCGGATGATGCACCCCCGCAGATACGGGAGTTGTGGCGGACATTTAAGGCGGAGAACGTTCCCGCCGCGCCGGTGATGCCTTTTGCCCTCCGTTCCACCTGGTACAGCTATCTCGGGAATGAAGACAGCCGGATGGCGTTCGGCCTCAAGCAGCCCCTGGACGTTGAGCATTACAATGAAATGTGCGGCACGGACTACGCGGCGCTGGAAGAAACACCGTTTCCGCTCCCGGCATCGTTCCGGGGGCCGGTGGTGGATCGGTGGCGGGACTTCGTCACCGAGCGCTATCCCCTGCGTCTCACAACATTCCGGGTCGATGAAGACATCCGTGAACGTTATCGGGCATTCCTTGCGGATCGATTCAAAACACTTGACCAGGCCAATGCGTTGATGGGGACGGATGCGTCGTCATGGACTGATTTCGACTACGAGGCGACCGCACCCTCCGGGCAAAGCGAGTTTCGTCAGCGAGAGCGCAAAGTATGGATGGATTTCGCCCGAACCATTCCGTTCAATAAAAGGATTGTGCGTTCATCGGAATCCGCCTATCAGGCGATGCTGGTGGAAATGTATGGCGATATCGAAGGCATCAATCGCGCTTACGGAACGTCCTATGAGCGGTTGGAGGAATGTTTCCCCCCCTTCCGGGAGGCCTATGCGAGGACGTTTTCCGCCAATGCTGGATCGTTCTTTATCGACAGTCTGACGAGAAATTATCGGTTCATCATGTCCTACCTCGTCAATCGAGGCCGGGCCATTCCTGTGACCTTGCTGCTGATCGGGCTGTA
>JAUIHQ010000176.1 GCA_030432155.1 bacterium
CAGCGGAATCGCGTCGTCCGACTGCCAGGCGGACAGAACCGGGTCCAGCAACTGCCAGGCCGCCTCCACCTCATCGGAACGGGTGAACAGCGTCGAATCCCCGCGCATCACATCCATCAGCAACCGCTCGTACGCCTCGGGCAAATCCTTCTCCCATGTCTCGGCATATCCGAAATGCATCGCGACATTCTCGACCTGCATCCGCAATGCCGGACGCTTGGCGGAAAACCGAAGGTCGATCCCTTCATCGGGCTGAATGCGGAACACAAGCTGGTTGGGCCGGGCCCGGGTCAGATCGCAGACGTCGCCCACGCACTCCACGGCCTGGAAGAGCTGGAGCGGCGGTTCCCGGAAATTGATGACGATCTGGCTGGTGCGTCGGGGCAGCCGTTTCCCGGTCCGCACATACACCGGCACGCCGGCCCACCGCCAATTGTCGATGCCCAGTTTCATCGCAACAAATGTTTCCGTCCTGGATCCGGGATCAATCCGCTCTTCCTCCAGGTACCCCGGCACATCGCCCAGATCCGGCATGGGGCCGCTCACATATTGTCCCCGCACTGCGGCATCACGAACGGTTTCAGGCCGGAAGGGAACGATCGATTGCAGAATCTTGACCTTTTCATTCCGGATTGCGTCGGCGGTCAGTCCGGCCGGAGGCTCCATGGTTACCAGGCACAGGAGCTGGAGCATATGATTCTGAACCATATCGCGCAGCGCTCCGGTGGAGTCATAATACGCCCCCCGTTTGCTCTCCATGCCCACGGTCTCACTGGCCGTGATCTGAATGTTCGCCACGAGGTGACTGTTGAACAGGGGCTCGAACAGGACGTTGGCAAACCGGAAGGAAAGAATGTTCTGAACCGTTTCCTTGCCGAGGTAATGATCGATACGGAAGATCTGCGATTCGTCAAGATGGTGCCGAACGGCCCGGTTCAAGCATACCGCGGATGCCAGGTCATGTCCGAACGGCTTCTCAATGACCACCCGGGTCCAATGATCACTTCCCGCAGGCCGGATCAGGCCCGCCCGGTGCAGTGATGCCAGGGCCGGCTCGAACAGGTCCGGCTTGATTGAGAAGTAATAAAGATGGTTGGGCGGGAAGCGTGACGTATCCGCAAGATAATCCCGCAGCCGCTCATAGGGCGCATCGCCTTCAATATCGCCTTTGAAATAAAACAGGCGCTTCTCAAACTCCTTGATCTGGGGACTGACAACCGGAACCCGGGCGTATTTCCGGATGGCGTCAATCATCAGGCCGCGGAATATGTCATCGTCATAATCGCGCCGTGCAAACCCCACGATCGCGTAGTCCTCCGGCAACAGCCCCTGGTAATACATGGCATACAGGGCGGGGATCAGCTTCCGGATCGTGAGATCGCCGGATGCGCCGAGGATGGTGATGGTCAGGGGCGTGGTCACGCCGGGCGTGTCCGAAGCAGCGGAGGACGTTTCCTGGATGATGTTCTTCATACGTGACCGGCCAAACCATAACCGGAAACATCGTGATGGCAAACCGATAAAACGGAGCTACCGGGTGAGCTTCAGCCACAACCTGAACAACCGGCTCACCGCCGGGGTTAACCGGGTGCGGTTGTACTGATCGCCGCATTGCCGGATCGCCTCGGCGAAGGTCGGATACGGATGAATGACCTGCGCGAGCCGCCCAAGCCCCATGCCGGCGGCCATGGCAACCGACACTTCACTGATCAGGTCGCCGGCACGGGGGCCGACAATGGTCGCCCCGAGGATCCGGTCCTTTCCCCTCTCCACATGAATCTTGACGAAGCCGTCGACGATATCTTCGGTCACCGCACGATCCACATCCTTGAAGTCGCGGCGGTAGGTATCAACATGGATCCCCCGCGCCTCCGCTTCACGCGGTTGCAAACCGACGTGGGCCAGCTCGGGATCGGTGTAGGTGCACCAGGGAATGGTCAGACGGCTTTGCTTCTTTCGCCCGCCGAACAGGGCATTTTGGATGACCGCCCGGGCGGCAAAGTCCGCGGCATGTGTAAACTTGAACGGCATACAGCAGTCGCCGACGGCATAGATGGATGAACAGGTGGTCCGGAAATGATCATCCACAAGAATCCCCCGGCGCTCGTCCGCGGCAACACCTGCCTGCTCCAGGCCCATATCTTCGATGGCGGGGCGCCTCCCGGCCGCGACGAGGAGTTCATCGGCGCATACATCACGAATGCCGTCGTTGGCCCGGATGGTGAGACAGCGGGCTCCATCCCGAACGGCGGCCACCTGGACGTCCGCATTCAGCACCAGGTCGATTCCCTGCCCGATCAGCGCCTGCTGAACCACCGCGGCCGCCTCGGCATCCTCCCGATCGAGGAGATGGGATTTGTTGTGAATGAGGGTCACCTGTGAACCGAGGGATTGAAAAGCCTGGGCCAGCTCGCACCCGATCGGTCCGCCCCCGATCACGGCGAGACGAGCGGGCAGCCGGGTCAGCCCGAACACCGTCTCACTCGTGAGGAACCCCGCTTCCCGGAGCCCGGGAATCTCCGGCGCCGCGGGACGGGCGCCGGAGGCAATCACCGCCTTTCGAAAACCGAGTGTCCGTCCGTCCACGTCCACATGGCGGCCATCCAGAAACCGGGCATGGCCGAGATATACGTCCACCCCCAGCCCGCGGAACCGATCGGCGGAATCGTGGGCGCTGATGTCGGCCCGGATCGAACGAAGCCGGTTCATGACCGATTGGAAATCAGGCGGTGGGCCATCATTCCGTTGTGACCCGGTTCTGACCCGACGCGCGGATGCGAGCAGCGCCTTGGAGGGCACACAGCCATAGTTCAGGCAATCGCCGCCCATCAGGTTCCGCTCAATGAGCGCGACCTTTGCACCAAGTCCCGCCGCACCGGCAGCGGCAACCAATCCCCCGGTGCCCGCGCCGATCACCACAAGGTTGTACCTTCCGCGGGGTTCGGGCTGGACCCAGTCCGTCGGATGAACACGTTCGATCAGGCGCCGGTCATGCGGATTCCCTTCAAGCAGCCCCGGATGATTCATGCCGGATTCTCCTGCGTCATTGTGGTTCTTCGATTCAAGGCGCGGCGGGCGATTCGGGTGATGAACACCGTGACGGCGATGGTTGCCGCCAATCCCATCCCGAGCAGGACCCATTCACCGGGGGTTCGCGCACGCTCCCCTCCCGCGGCCACCGCAACCCCGAACACATGACCCAGGTAGACATACATGACGGTTCCGGGCAGCATACCGATCCAGGACGCCAGGGCATACGCGCGGAACGATACCTTGGTCAGACCGAATGCGTAGTTGAGCAGGTTGAAGGGAAATACCGGCGAAAGCCGGGTCAGCCCGACGATCTTCCACCCCTCCCGCGCCACAGCTTCATCCATGGCCCGGAACCGCTCCTTACCTTCCAGCTTTCGGGCCACCCAGTCTCGGGCGAGATACCGGCCGACCAAAAAGGCGGCACAGGCGCCCAGGGTCGCGGCGAGGGAAACCAGCACGGAACCTTTGACCACACCGTAGACCGCTCCGGCACCGAGGGTCAGAATCGAGCCCGGCACAAACAGGACGGCGGCGGCAACATACAGCAGGAGAAAGATGACGACACCGGCTCCGCCCTGATCCTCGATCCATCCCAGCATCGCACCGAGATGGGTCCGGATGTCAAAAAATACCAGGGCCGCAACCACGATCACGGCCAGAACCGCAAGCACGATCAGCCGTCCATACGAGCCGGAGGGACTACCGTGTCCGGGGGATGTCATTCAGACTCCAGTCATAGTCGGTATAGCGGATGCGAAAGCTTTCGGTCTCGAGCATCTTTCGTTGTTCCATCGGCAGGTACTCGCCGATGAATGCGAGAACCGATCCCGATTGTTTTTCGAAGTCCTCACGGAACCACTTGAAGATCGGTGACAGGTAAAGAATTCCGTTTTCCGCATCCAGACGGTTTTTTGAAGACTCGGCGAGGAATTGTTTTCCCTGGTCCCGGAATTGTTCATCCAGCCGGTCGCCGACGTACGGCTCCCCCCGCAGCGGCGGGCAGCCCATGGCCGCACAGACCAGGGCAAAGTGAATGCCGGGCCGCTGGTAATTGACCCGAAGGATTTTATGCTCAAGCGTGTCCAGGGTCGTGATCCGGCCGAACAGGTTCACGACCCGCTGACCCCACGGGCCGGTAAAGATGGACCCAATATCCCGTATCGTCGGCAGGGGGTAGTGACGTATGATCAGGTCAAGGGTCTGGGCATTATACAGGTTCACGAGAAACGCGATCTGCCGGTTCTCATCCCAGGACCGGAACGCCTCCGGGGACACCATCGCCACGTCTCGGAGATATCTGCGCAGCGTTTCCGGCTGCTCCTGCAGCCCCCGGTAATCAACCAGGCCATCCTGCACATACGCATCGAGAACCTCTGCGAATGCCGCGTGGGTGTGATCGAAGGCCGATACTGTACCCGCAGCCACGACCAGGCACCAAACAACCAAAATACCAGACCGAATATTCATCACTGTTGTGCTCGTATCACCCTATGTCAGTCGATCCACGCCCCCGGACCTTACGGTTGAGGAAAACTCGATAAGGCCCGACTATAGCACGAGAACTTGACCTTGTTCCACGGTATGATGTACTGGCTGGAGTTTGTCTTGCGACAGGAAACAGTATGAAGATAGCGGTTCTGAAAGAGTCTGATCCCCGGGAAACACGTGTTGCCATGTTGCCGGCCACCGTGGAGAAGCTGGCGGGGATGGGTGCGGACATCGCAGTGGAAAAGGATATCGGCACATCCCTCGGCCTTGCGGATGACGAATATACGAAGGCAGGGGCGACCATCGCCCCGGATGCAGAGAATGCAGCCTCCGGCGCTGATATCGTCGTGCGGTTGCGGAAACCGGGGAACGCATCGGGACTCGACCGCGACACCATCCACATCAGCTTCCTGGACCCCTTCCATGAGACGGACTTGATACGGGCCTTCGCCGATGCCGGGGTCAGCGCAATCAGCCTCGAGATGATCCCCCGCTCCACCATCGCCCAGAAGATGGATGTCCTGAGCTCGCAGGCCAATCTCGGGGGTTATGTTGCGGTGACCATGGCGGCTGCCCGCCTGACCAAAATTCTCCCCATGATGTCGACGCCCGCCGGCACCATCGCCCCGGCCCGGGTCTTTGTGATCGGCGCCGGTGTCGCAGGACTCCAGGCCATTGCCACGGCCAAGCGGCTCGGGGCGGTGGTGGAAGCCTTCGATACCCGCCCGGTCGTCGAGGAACAGGTAAAAAGCCTGGGGGCCCGGTTCGTGAAGGTGGATCTCGGCGAAACCGGACAGACCAAAGACGGGTATGCAAAAGCTCTGACCGATGATCAACTGAGCAAGCAGCGCGATGCCATGGCCCGGCATTGCGCTTCGGCGGATATCGTGATTACCACGGCCCAACTGTTCGGCCGCAAGGCGCCGGTGATCGTCACCCGCGAGATGGTTGAGGGAATGAGCCACGGCAGCATCATCGTCGATATGGCGGTGGAGTCCGGCGGAAACGTGGAAGGTTCGGAGCTCGACAAGGAAGTCGACGTAAACGGCGTCACGCTGCTGGGCTACGGCAACCTCCCCGGCCGGGTACCGGTTCACGCCAGCCAGATGTTCTCGAGCAACATGTTCCACTTCCTCGATCACTTCTGGAACAAGGAAACCAAGTCGTTTGTCCTGAATCGCGACGACGACATCATCAAGGGCTGCCTGATTACCCACGGTGGCGACGTTGTCCACGAAACCATCCGCGAACGCATGGAGGAACAAACCTGATGGCCACCCTGCTGCTTTTTGTCTTTGTGCTCGCGATTTTTCTTGGTTTTGAGCTGATCTCGAAAGTTCCCTCCCAGCTTCATACTCCGCTGATGTCGGGATCCAATGCGATTTCCGGCATCACCATCGTGGCCGCAATCATCGCCGCCGGCGTGGATGACGGACACCTGATGACCACTGTCCTCGGCACCCTCGCCATGATCGTCGCCACGATCAATGTGGTCGGGGGATACCTGGTGACCGACCGCATGCTGGGCATGTTCAAGAAGAAGGACGGAGGCAAGTCCTGATCCCATGAGTGCCTCCATCATCAACCTTGTCTATATCGTCGCCGCCGTCCTGTTCATCTTCGGCCTGAAAATGCTGGGCCGGGCCGGCACTGCCCGCCGCGGGAACCTGCTTTCCGCCCTCGGCATGTTCCTCGCGGTGGTGGCGACCCTGGTCAACAAACAGATTGTCACGTTCGAGTGGATCATCATCGGAGGTGTAATCGGCGCGGCGATCGGCGCGGTGGCGGCGTACCGGGTCAAAATGACCTCCATGCCGGAAATGGTCGCCATGTTCAACGGATTCGGCGGCCTCGCCAGCCTGCTTGTCGGCTGGTCGGAATACCACCGGGGCGCGGGCATCGGCGAGATCAGCAGCTTCACCATGCTGGTGACCATGCTTGCGGTGCTGATCGGCGGCATCACCTTCACCGGCAGCCTCATCGCCTACGGGAAATTGTCGGAAAAGATCAGCGGAAAGCCCCTCCAGTTTGCCGGCCAGAAACCGCTCAATGCTGTCCTGCTGTTGATCTCGCTGGCCTGCGTCATCACCGCCTCCATGCGGCCGGAAGATCCGGCGACCTACGGGATCCTGCTGGTCGGCATTCTTGTATCCCTGATTCTCGGCGTTCTTGCGGTCATGCCGATCGGCGGCGCCGACATGCCGGTGGTGATTTCGCTGCTGAACAGTTATTCGGGTCTGGCCGCCTGTGCAGCCGGATTCGTGATCATGAACAACGTCCTGATTGTGGCCGGATGCCTGGTGGGCGCGAGCGGCATCATCCTCACCCAGATTATGTGCAAGGCAATGAACCGCTCGCTGATCAATGTCCTGTTCAGCGGGTTCGGCGCATCGTCCGGCAGCAGCGGGGGCGGCGGGCCTCAAGGCGAGGCCAATCCGATTACCGCCGACGACGCCTACTATATCCTGGAAGCCGCGCGTTCCGTGGTCATCGTCCCGGGTTACGGCATGGCCGTCGCCCAGGCGCAACATGCGGTACGCGAGCTGGGCGAACTTCTGGAGAAGAATGGGTGCGAGGTCCGGTATGCGATCCACCCGGTGGCGGGCCGTATGCCCGGTCACATGAACGTGCTGCTCGCCGAAGCCAATGTTCCTTATGAACAGCTCGTGGAGCCTCAGGATGTGAACCCGATGATGAGCACGGTGGATGTGGCCATGGTCATCGGGGCCAACGACGTGGTGAATCCGGCGGCCCGGGAAGACAGCAGCAGTCCAATCTACGGCATGCCTATCATCAACGTTGACCAGGCCCGCACGGTGTTCGTGCTGAAGAGGAGCCTGGCCGCCGGTTTCGCCCAGGTCGAGAACCCGCTGTTCTTTCTCGATAATACCCGCATGCTGTTCGGCGACGCCAAGGCCACGGTTTCTTCGCTGGTCGCCCAGTTCAAAGAAGAGTAAGGTTCGCCCATGGCCTGCGGCGACATGATCAAGCTCCGGGTGTTTCCCGACCGGGATGCAGTCAGCCGCTCCCTGGCCGAGTCCATCCGTACGCTTGCCATGGAAGCCGCTGACCATCCCCCAACCGGCATCATCATTGCCGGGGGCCGGACTCCGCTCGCTGCGTATCGTCTTCTGGCTGCACAACCCGCGGAGGCGCCATCCCGTCTGCATGTGTTTTTCAGCGATGACCGCTATGTTCCTCTCGACGACGACAACAGCAACGCCGGCACGATCACGCCGTTCCTCCGGACGTTCGGTGTACCAGAAAAGCAGATCCACTGCATCGAGCCGGAGCGGCCCATGGATGAAGCAGCAATGCGGTATGGCGAGTGCTACCGGTCGTTCCTCGATGGTGGCGGCTCCATCCGCCTATGCTTTCTCGGCATGGGGGCGGATGGTCACACCGCCGGCCTGTTCACCGGCGATCAAGCGGATCCGAAGCATGCGGAAGCCGCCCTCGGCATACAGCGTCCCGATGGCATGGCCGGCATCTCGCTGACC
>JAUIHQ010000177.1 GCA_030432155.1 bacterium
CCGGTGAAGCTTGATCGCGTGGAAGCCGGTCTCGCCCCCCATGACTTGTATTTCGAACCGGACGGCGGCGGACAACTCTACCTGTACTTCGGTTCGGATGAACAATCGTTGCCCTTGTACGATCTTATGGGCCGGGTAAGGGATGCCGACATCAAGTCGGCCCCGGAAGTTTTCCTGGGCCGGAAGCACAAGAATCCCGGCCATCTGGCAACAACGCTCGGTAGTTACCGCTCCGCCCTGTTCCGTCTCCTGATGGCGTTCACCGTCCTGCTGCTGGGCATCGTGTTGGTCCGGTTGATCCGGCGTCGATTGATGGAATAGCGTTGGAATCGATGTCCGACGGATAATTGCCGAATTGCCCTCCGCGATGTTCCCGGTCTACGGCTTGCTATGCCCCTGATGGTCTTTGATGTCGGTTGCCGAAGGCCTGCGCAAACCACAAATTGTTCAGGATTGTCACAAGCCGTCAACAACGTCGCATGTCCATACCTGAGCCGCTTGCGTATGTTTAATCTACGTGAGGGGGCGTATAAGAATATGTCAAACGATAAGCGAGTATTGACAATGTTTGTCATCCTGTCCGTCCTGGCCGGAACGATGGGGAACGTCGGGGCAGATGTCATTGATCGATGGGATTTCAACGGTCCCTCGGGCACCACCCTGAACAACCTGGTAAATACAGGTCCCGGGGGTGCGGGATTTGCGGGCGCAGGTGACGGCTCCATCACCAATAACGGTTCCGGGTCATTGGTGTACGACAACAACGGAGGCAATCAGTTTGTAACCGCAGCGGGAAGTGTTTCAACCGACACAGGGCAGTATGAACTTTTGTTTCATCTGAATTCCATGACCCGCGTTGGCACCGTAAATGCCGGGTGGGCCTTGCGGGATTCAGGTGCAGCCGCGAACATCGCAACCATCCTGCTTTCGCGAAACTTTGGGCAGGATGGTATCAGGATGTTTGTTTTTGACGGCGTCAGTACCTTCACGCCCTTTGACTATGGTACAGGCGTGGATACCATTGATAACGTGACGATCCGGACGGTCTTAACCCTCAATGGTGCAAACCCGGGAACGCTTGATTTCTACGCCACGGATGACGATGTCGATTTGGGTGGAGGAATCGGTGTGGAGGTGAATCTTGGGTCGATGCCGACGGTCGCCGGCAGAACGCTGGACGCCATCACGACCTACAAGCAGTTTTTTGATGATTCGTCCGAAAACGCTTCCTTCGACTATCTGCAGCTCTCGCAAGTTCCGGAACCGTCCAGCCTGTTCATGATCGGGTTGGGAGTCGCGGCCATTGCCTTTCGATTTCGTCGCCACGTTTGAGCTCTGATGCAGGCCTCATGTGTGACGACCGGGTATCAGACTGTAGGCTGAACGATCAAGGTATAGACACGTCCACGAGGAGGACATGAGGGAAATATCCATAAAAGCGATCTTGTCCATGGCGGTCTTACTTGCCGTTGCCGGCGCGATGGATGTCTCAGCCGCGGTCATTGATCGCTGGGATTTCAACGAGGCCGCCGGGACCACCCTGAACAACCTGTCCAACTCGGGTCCGGGGGGCTCGTCGTTCAGCAGCGCGGGTAACGGCTCCATCGTTACCGACGGGTCCGGTGCACTGGTGTATACCAACGGCGGGAATCAGTTTATCGCCACCACGGGAGGTCTTTCAACCAATCGTGGTGTATACGAACTCGAGTTTCATCTCAATGCCATGACCCGCGTCGGCACTGTGAATGCCGGCTTCTCCTTTCGGGATTCCGCTGCCAATGCGCATATAGCCGTTATCCTTTTTTCAAGGAACTTCGGGCAGGATGGTATCCGAATGTTTGTTTTCGACGGTACGAGTACCTTCCAGCCCTTTGATTATGGCACAGGTGTGAATGCCATTGATAACGTGACGATCCGAGCTGTCTTGACTCTGAATGGCACAAACCCCGGAACCCTTGATTTCTATGCCACGGATGACGATGTGAATCTGGGGGCCGGCGCCGGTGTGGAAGCTTATCTTGGGTCCATGCCGACAATAGCCGGCAGAACATTGGATGGGCTTTTGGCCTATAATCAGGCAATTGATGACCCATCCGAATACGCCTCCTTCGATTATTTGCAGCTCGCCAGTTCAGATGCTGTCTATACGTGGGACACGGTAACAGGGGACGGCGTCACGATCACCGAGGGCGGCGGAACCTGGCAGGTCGGGACCGGCAACTGGAACAGCGGGGGATCCGACGTCACGTGGGCCGACGGTAGTAGCGCGAATTTTGGCGGCGGCTCCGCGGGGACGGCCGGCACCGTCACGCTGGGCGGCCATGTGGTCCCCGGTTCCATCACGTTTGATGCTGAGAACGCAGGCGACTACACGATCGATGTGAACGGGAACCAGTTGACGCTGCCGAACACGGAAGGCGCAGTGCTGGGCAAGAGCGGCTTCGCCCCGGTCACGATATCCGATTCCGCGGGCACGGGAGCGGTTGCGTTGTCTGGCGATGATCTGACCCTGAGCCTGATCAGCGGGACGACTTCCACCGACAACGGTCTCATCATCAATGCCAAGGTCACGGGTGGGAGCCGTGTGTTTGCGGTGGGTGCGGGCAACCTGACCCTGAACAACGCGAACAGCGATTTCACGGGATCGGTCGGCAAGCAGAACGCAGGATTCATCAAACTTGCCTCGATCAAGAATAGCGGCGTGGCCAGCGCCGCCGGCGCAGGCAGCCTGATTCGGCTCGGGTCCGGCGCAGACTTGGCCTACACGGGCACGGGCGATACGCATAACCGCACACTGGAGCTGTTCGGCGACGCCGGCACATTCAGCCTGTATAACAACGGGTCCGGCTCGTTGTTCTCTGCCGGCCCCGTCAGCAACACAACAACGGGCGCGTCCACGCTGGACCTTGGCGGCAGTTTCACCGGAACCAACGCGCTTCAGGGTGTGATCGTGGACAGCGGAGCATTCGGGCTCTCGATAAAGAAGAATTACGACGTAGGCATCTGGACGCTTTCGGGACTGAATACGTTCTCCGGCGGAACGATGATTAATCATGGCGGCATCATCGCGGCCGGCACATCGGCGCTAGGCAGCGGAACGGCCACGCTGGGCGACGGAACAGGTGCCTGGCTGCCGGGCCTCTATTTGCGGTACAACAATCTGAATCTGTCGAACAACCTGGTGATCAGCAACGCAACCACCAGCACGATCTACTTCGACACGTACACGAACCAGACGATTTCCGGGAACATCCGGATCGACGAACCGACCCGGGATGATTTCCGGCTGTCTTCGACCAATCAGGATCGCGTGTTGCGGCTGTCGGGGACGATCAGCGGGGCGGGAGGTTTCAAGACGACGCGTGTCGGCGGTTTTGGCGGGCATATTATAGTGTCCGGGAACAACACGTTTTCCGGCGGCGTTCAACTGGAAGCGCGGACGATCCTGGAGCTGCAGCATGACAATGCGCTGGGTACGGGTGGGCTGAACATGGGGCTTGGACTGCCGGAACTCTGGCTGGGCAACGGGGTGAACATCGGCAACCCGCTCACGACCACGAATTTGAACGTGAACTCCCCCATCCAGCTGGCGGCCGGGGCGACCGCCGCGACGTACTCCGGCGCAATCACCCATGCTGCCGGCACTGAACTTCAGCTTAGCCCCGGGTCGGGACAGACCCTGACGCTGTCCGGTAGCCTCGGCGGGACCGGTGTGTACTACGCAATCGGAGGCGGGTCGGTGGTGGTGAGCGGAACGAACTCGACGATGACGGGCACCTTCAAAGTCGGGAATTATGATCATACCCGCCTTGTCGTGGGGGATGCTCGCGCGCTGGGCGGCGCGACAATTCTTGCCTGGGGTGAGTCCGAGTTCGCCGCGGCCACCGCCGGGGTCGTGATCACCAATCACATCCGTCTCCCGCTTAACAATAAGTCGTATTTTCTAGGCACGAATGACTTCACGGTCGGCGGAACGGTGACCGGAGCCCAGGGGTTGGCGCCGCAAAACATCTACATCAGCGGATCGGCGGACGTGACCTTCTCCGGCGACATCGGGGCGACGGGGCTGGAATACCCCCGATTCTACAAGACCGGCGCCGGCAGCCTTCGTTTCACCCATGCGGATCCCGTCATTTACAGCTTGAGCATCGAGAATCCCGGAGGCGGCATCGTACTGGGCAGCGGAACGCTGCTGACCATAAGCGGTTTCAACCCGGAGATCTCCGCAACCACCAGCGGCAGCATCACCGGCGGCACCCTTACGACGTCTTCGGGTGATTCCACGCTTCGCATCGACCTGAGTACAGGCGCCGCACTGATGATTCACTCGAAGATCTCCGGGGCCAATGCCGGAACTCTGGAACTGTTCGGCGGCTCCGGCAGTGTACTGACGCTGACCAGCCCAGATAGCGATTTCGGGGGCAGTGGTGCAGATATCAATAGCAAGTTCTTACGGATCAATAGCGGTACCATTGCCGCCAACGCCATCGGAAATATTGATGCGCCCGGCCCGCTGGGAGATTCACAACGCATCTTCCTGAATCCCGCTACCGGCAGCGGAAACGCCACGTTGCTGTATACGGGACCCGGTGAGACGACCGACAAGCAGTGGGGCATAGGCACACTCACCGACACCTACCAGGCCAGAATAGAGGCCTCGGGCAGTGGGCCGCTGCAGCTCAACGGTTCCTTCGTCAACATCGCATTCGCGGGCGATAAGACCATCACGCTCGGAGGCACGGCAACCGGCATCCTTAACAACACCTCGATTGAAACCCAGGGCAGGATTTCGCTGAGCAAAACGGACTCCGGAACCTGGGTGATGAGCGGGGTGGGGGTCAATCATACCGGCACGACCGCGATCGATGGCGGCGAGTTGAAGGTAAATGGAACGTATACCGGCAACGGGGCCTGGGCAGTCCAAACCGGCGGTACGCTGTCCGGCACCGGAACCATCAACGGCGCGGTGACGGTTAACGGCATCGTGGCCCCCGGCGATGGCGGGATCGGCACGCTTGTGGTGAATGGGAATGTGATGTGGGGCAGTACGGCAACGCCGGGCGCCAACACAGACTGGCAGTATGATCTTGCCGCCGGAGACGCATCGGACCTGTTGGATATCAACGGCAACTTCAGCAAGTCGGGCAGCGGCCATTTCCGGTTCAACTTCGGCGGTTCGACCGAAGTAGGCACCTTCACCCTGGTGGAATGGAGCGGTACGACGACCTTCAGCGCCGAAAACTTTTCCGCCACCGGTGTTGGCGGAGGAAATAGCGCCTCCTTCTCGATTGTGGGCAAGACCCTGGTGGTGACGATAGGAAACTGTTCCGAGGGCAGTCCGACGATTACGCTTGGGAACAACCCAGCTTCGTGCGGCGGCGTTACGGAACTTTCGCTTCCGTACGTGGGCACCACGCTCAACCCGAACACCTTCATCATCGACTACGATTCAACCGCCGAGGCGGCCGGCTTCGTCGACGTCACAGCCAGGCAGCCTCTCGGCATGATCAACGACAGCTTTATCAGCGATACGGTCGTCATTGACACCGGAAACACGTTGAATGAATTCGATACGGATTTCACCTGGCACAAAAACGACCTCAACTCGTCCTGGAGCGTGACCGGGGGACAACTGGTCAATAACCCAGATCCCTCCGATGGATATGACGAAGAAGACGAAGGCCTGATCGGGCAGATGGTCGACCTGAGCGGTTTCGCCGGCTCGATCCTCTCTGTTTCCTTTGACTATAACGTCGGAGCCGGCAACACGCTCTACCTGCATGTACGTGGCGCCGACGACCAGGGCTCGCTTCAGTGGTCCATATGGCTCGGCGCGCCGAACGGATCGGCCTGGGACAGTTCCCCCGGAGGATCGGGCAGCCGCTACAATCTGCTTAACGGCCAGGGGGGCTCCGGGACGCTCACGTGGCCCAACAATGGCGCCTTCCAGGGCGCGACCGCGCTCACCGGTTCCGGCACGTACGTGACGAACATCGATGTCAGCGGCTATACGGTCTCCGACCTTGCCGATTACGAATACCTGATGGTTGGCTTCGCGATGGACGTCACGGCGGATAACGACACGACCATCGACAATGTCCTGATCACCTCGGGCAATCTGCCGATCATCGTGCCGGGGGCGGTGGCGAACGGGACCTACAACGGCACGATCACCGTCTATAATACGAACAACTGCTCAAGTGCGGAGAATTTCACGGTCACCATAACCGGCAATGCGCCATCCACCCCCGGTTCCATCGCCGGTCCATCGCGCGTGTGCTCATCCGACTCGGGTCTGGCCTACTCCATATCCCAGGTTGCCGGCGCGACCGGTTACGTCTGGACGGTGCCATCGGGCGTTCTTGTGACCTCGACCAACGCGACGAAAACCGGGATTACCGTTGACTGGAACAGCGCGGCAAGCGGGACGATCTCCGTCTATGCCGAGGGTGTATGCGGCGACAGCAGTGCATCGAGAAATCTGTCAGTGACCGCAGACGCAGCCACGCCGGGCGCGCCTACCGTGCTGGCTGCTGAGAATGTGACCCAGTCCGGCTTTGATGCCCGATGGAACTCGCAATCGGTCGCCCAGGGCTACTATCTCGACATGGCGACCCTACCGGATTTCAGCGCGGCAAGCCTCATTGTTTCCAATGAACAATGGACGACGAACACCAAGGATACGCGGACGTTCAGCAATCTCGAGCTCGGAAACTACTATTATCGTCTCCGTTCCTACAATGCATGCGGGATTTCCGACTACTCCGGCATCATCACGGTAACAGTCAGCGAGGTGATCGCCAACTGGGATACCAGCGTCCAACCCGGCGGAGCCGGGCATTACGGCACGTCGCCGCTTCCGCCTCGGACGTATGCGTTGAGCTATGTAACCGTGACCGGGCTGACCCGAGGGGCGGGTGTGTCCACGGCGGGTACCGGACTTGCCGACGGATGGGGCGGTGAGGGATGGAACGCGGGCAGCCAGGCCGCAGCGGAGACCGCCGGGGATTACCTCACCTTTACGATCGTCCCCAACGCCTCGGTAAACGTGAACTACAGCGGCATCGATGTCCTCAATTTGCTGGTCGAAGCCAACGGCCCCACCGACGGCGTGCTGCAATACTCGCTGAATAACGGCGTAAGCTTCACAGATATCATCGCCCTTTCCTACACGACAACGGTCGGCGGCGCCTACGCGCCGTTGCCCGTCAATCTGTCCGGTATCTCCGAGCTTCAGAATGTCAGCGGACCGGTAACGTTCCGTATGGTGAACTGGGGCGCCGCGGACAGCAGCGCCGACTGGTACATTTACGACGTAAATGCCTCCACATCCCCCGACCTGCAGCTTCTCGGTTCTTTCTGCGAAAACCCGACCACGTACAGCGTGACCGGCGGCGGGGTCTACTGTCAGCCCGGGGGGACACCGCCGAGTATCGGGCTGTCAGGATCGCAGTCCAACGTTTCGTATCAGCTATACCTTGATGAGGGCATGGGGCCGGTAGCCCACGGTTCACCGGTTTTCGGTACGGGTTCGGCGATCGATTTCGGTGTGACAGAGTCAACGGGTACGTACACCGTGGTCGCCACGCGCCTTGCCGGTAGCGGTTGCTCTGCCGGTATGAGCGGGAGCGCCGTCGTGACCACGGCCTACACACCGGACGTACCAACCGGACTGGTCGCGGCATGGGATTCGATCAACGGCGAAGTCGATCTGGCATGGAACACAGCCGTCGGCGCGAGCAACTATGTGATCTACCGCGCGACCATCCAGGGCGGACCATATGTTTCGATCGGCCAGGTTGGGACGACGGCCTACTCCGATGGGACGGTTGTCCGCAACCAGATCGAATACTTCTACCCGGAATTGCCGAAGGTGTGATGCCGGCTCAGTCAAGAGGAGCCAACTCAATCGAGAGGAGGTAGCGTCCAGCCAAGCGGCCTGTTGTTTTTTGGATAGACGGTATGGATGAAGTCCTGGACT
>JAUIHQ010000178.1 GCA_030432155.1 bacterium
CCATACCGCCCCGCGGCCTGCGGGCCGGAACGTCCAACGCTCGACCACCCTTCTACCTTTTGAGGCGCGAAGCGCACCGGCTTTTCATCCTTCATACTTCATACTTCACACTTCACACTTCACAAAGCCCGCTGCCACAGGCCGCCCCTGCCCCCCGAAAAAGGGGTTGGTTCCCGGCTCCCGGTTTGTGGTAGTCTTGTCGGCTTTCACTGGCAAAAGGGAAACAATCATGAGTCTTCAGCAGGATATCAACGTGATGGCGGATCAGGCGGTCAAGGCCTCCCGGTCTCTCGCCCGTCTGACCACCCGCAAGAAGAACACCATCCTTGAGGCGATGGCCGACGAGCTGGAATCGCGCCGCGAGATCATCAAGGATGCCAACAAGAAGGATATCGACGCCGGCAAGGAGGCCGGGCTGACCCAGGCCCTGCTCGACCGGCTCCTCCTGACCGACGAACGCATCGACGGGATGATCAAGGGCATCCGGGATATCGTGGTCCTCAAGGACCCGGTCGGCCAGGAAATCTGCTCGTGGATGCGGCCCAACGGACTGGAGATCGCCAAGACCCGGGTCCCCATCGGCGTCATCGCCATCATTTACGAATCCCGGCCCAACGTCACCGCGGATGCGGCATCCCTCTGCTTTAAAACCTCCAACGCGGTGATCCTCCGCGGCGGCAAGGAAGCGATCCATTCCAACCGCGCGATCGCCGCGGCCCTGCAGGAAGGCGGAGCATCGAAAGGCATGCCCGAGCATGCCATTCAGCTCGTACCGACCACCGACCGCGATGCGGTGCGGATGCTCGTGCAGTGTGTGGGCAAGGTCGACCTCGCCATCCCCCGCGGCGGCGAGGGCCTGATCCAGAGCGTGGTCGAGCATGCCCGCATCCCCGTGATCAAGCACTACAAGGGGGTCTGCCACCTGTTCATCGACAAAGACGCCGACCTCGATATGGCGGTGGAGATCACCGAAAACGCCAAGTGCCAGCGCCCCGGCGTCTGCAACGCCATCGAGACCCTGCTGGTCCATGAAAAAATCGCTCCCGAATTTCTGCCCAAGGCTGCCCAGCGGCTCAAAACCCGCGGGGTCGAGCTGCGGGGCGACGACCACGCCCGCGAGCTGGTGCCGGACATGAAGACCGTGACCGAGGAAGACTGGTATACCGAATACCTCGACCTCATCCTGTCCGTCCGGGTGGTCAAGGATGTGCAGGAAGCGGTGGACCACATCAATCACTACGGTTCCCACCATTCCGATGCCATCGTGACCGAAGACGAAGCGGCCCGGAAGATCTTCACCCAGGCGGTGGATTCCTCCACCGTCTATGTCAATGCATCGACCCGCTTTACCGACGGCGGGGAATTCGGGATGGGCGCGGAGATCGGCATCAGCACCGACAAACTGCATGCACGCGGCCCGATGGGCCTCGAGGAACTCACCACGTACAAGTACGTGGTCAGCGGCACCGGCCAGGTCCGCTGAGCGGCAGGCCGATGAATCTCGATCAACGGCAGGAAGCCGTGATTCGCGAGCTGCTGGATCTTCCCTCGCCCCATGCACGTCTCGAATACCTGATGGAGCAGGCGGCCGCCGCCCCGCCCCTGGATCCGGCATGGCGGACCGAGGACCATGAGGTGGAGGGATGCATGGCCACGCTCTGGCTTGTGTCATCGATGAAAGAGGGCCGTTGCCGGTTTGACTGTGATTCCGATTCCCGGGTGGTCAAATCGATTGCTCACCTTCTCTGCCGGTTTTACAGCGATGCCGAACCCGGTGACATCCTGGCCCACCCTCCGTCCTTTCTGGCCGAAACCGGTATCACCGCCCACCTGACCCCGAACCGGCGTAACGCCCTGTCCCGGGTCTGGTCCACGATCTGTACATTCGCTGAGCGCAACCTGGAGAAGGAATCGCAATGATCGACGCCCACAACCATCTGCAGGATCCAAGGCTCGATCCATGGCGGGACGACATCCTTGCAACCTGCCGGCAGGAAGGCATCAGCCGGATGGTGGTCAACGGGACGTCCGAGGCGGACTGGGAACGAGTTGCGGCGCTGGCCGACCGCCATCCCATCGTCATACCCAGTTTCGGCCTTCACCCCTGGTTCGTTCCCGGGCGATCGGCCGATTGGCGCGACCAACTCGAACGGCATCTCGATGCCCGGCCGTTTGCGGTCGGTGAAATCGGCCTCGACCGGTGGAAAAAAGACCTGCCCTACGATGACCAGGAACACGTATTTATCACCCAGCTCAGGATCGCCGCTGAACGCGATCTCCCCTGCTCCATCCACTGCCTCGACGCCTGGGGGCCCCTGTACGACCTTCTCGAAGCCGGGCCGCGGCCTCAACGGGGCTTTCTTCTCCACAGTTACGGCGGGTCCCTCGACATGATGCACCGGTTTGCCGCCCTCGGGGCCAGCTTCTCCTTCCCCGGCTACTATCTCCGACCCGACAAGACCCGTCAGCACGAGGTGTTCCGCAACATTCCCGATGACCGCCTCCTCATCGAAACCGACGCCCCCGACCAACCCCTGCCCCGGGACAAAATCCGCCATCCCCTCCCCGACCCAACCCTCAATCACCCCGCCAACCTGCCCGAGGTCTATACATTCGTCGCGGCGTTACGAGGAGAGGAATGGGAGACCCTGCAAAGAACGGTGGATAACAACACCCGCCGGTTGTTCGGATGAGAGCCAATCATATCAACCAGAACCGGCGGGAGGGGGGGATGGATTTTAGATCGGCGGTTACCCAGTGATTCCAGCGGGACATGATCCGTTTCACGAATCGGCACCTGGCGAGGCCGGGGCGGCGGTTGAGAATTTCAACACATTGGAAGTGCAGTAATTTTGCAGTTTCCATGTCGCCGGCAAACCGGGCGCGCAGGAGCAAGGTCCTCAGCAGGCCGACATCCTGCCGAAGCTCGCGCTGAATGGCTTCAGCCTCCTGAAGGTACGGTTCTGCTCCGGCGCGATCGACCTGAAACCGTACATGCTGCATAAGGATATAATCCGCAACATTGCCTTTCTGGGTGTGCGCCTGCGCCCAGTCACTTGCCCGGTCCAGCATCCCCCTTGCCTCTCGTTCCCGGCCGAGCCTGCGCAAGGCTTCGGACGACAACACCCGCCGACGGAGTATGATATGGATCTGCCCGGTATTCTTCTCAGATTCATCCAGCAGCCGCAACGCTTGTTGATCACGGCCGCGGGATAAAGCGTATGCCGCAAGATGTTCGACAAACGCTTCATCGCGCTGGATAAACAAGGGCCACTCCTCCCCCTTGAAATCCTTCATGCGCTGGATCCATCGCATGATGGCCGCCGGCGGTTCCAGCCCGGTAAAACGCACGGCGCTCAGCACATCATAAATGCCTGTGGCCCCGGCCGCCCGGGACGGAGATGTCACCAGCAGGTGTTCCGCATCGTCATACCCCATGCGGGCCCGTAGCCATGCCTGGTAGCGATAAAATCGCTCACGGGTTAATGGCCTCATATCGGACATCCGCGGCGTCATTCGCTCCAGCGCCTCGAGGCTGCCGGCATACCATCCCTGCCGGTAGCGGGTGACGGTATCATTCATTTCGGCATAAAAGACGGGCTCACTCGCCATCACGCGTTCCCGGCCCCGCGCGGCATGCCAAGGCCTCCAGCTACCGCTGAGCGCCAGGGGATCGGAGAGATCGTATTTCCGGTTTCCGGACTGGTCGATAATCCCGGTCCATCCGCCGAACATATTTCGATTACCCGCATACTGGCGCACCATCCGGCCCCTGACGACCGCCCTCGACCCGGAGGGAGGGGTCGTCATCGCATCACGAATGCTCTGCTCACTCACCATGCGGTGACGAAGCATGCCGGCAATATCCATCGATTCAAAGATGCTCCGCTCACTGATCTGGCCGAACCGCATATCGGCCTCATGCAGGCTTGCGACCCGTGGAGATGAAGGCGGCCAAATAACACCCGGCAAAAGCTCGGACGGGTCCTCGCTTTCACACAAGCCGTCAAACATCAGTTTCTTCATGGCCCAATCCAGCCGGGAGGCCAGTGTGGGCACATCGTTTCGCCCGATGGCATCCAGTATGAATCGCCAATGCCAACAGACCGTACGGGACCATGGCGGCATATGGGATTGATCCGCTACGGATTCACACTGCTCAAGATACCGGTATTGCACATCAAGGGCCGTCATCGGTTTCCCTTTCCCTTTGCGGCAGGGAAACGAGCAGGCTGGATCTCCGGCATAGACCCGCAAATCCCGGATTGTATCGGGAAGCTCTGTGAAGCAGTCCGCAAAGGGATTCTCATCCAGAAACGCAACCACCAGGGCGGTTGTTGCGACGGTGAGGAATATCGCATATTGCGACATGAGGCTCTCGCCGGGCAAAATATGCAAACGATGATAGCATCCGCCGGCATGTCGTTCGTTCCGCAAATGGAATATTCCATGCGCACCCTGGGTATCGGACGTAACATCCCGGACCAGGAAGAACGACCGGGCTGAAAGGACGAACGCGGGCGGGCTTGCGCCGGGGAACCATCCGCCGGCGCCGCTGAAGATCACACGGCTGATCAGGAAAGGCCGCAACCTGTCTCCGAAGTATCTGGGTTCCGATCGGGTGAGATAGGAAGTATGACACCCCCACGTGGAACCGTTGCCGCTGTAGTCGACATTGCACCGGGACATCCAGACGTCCTCCACCAGCCCGTTCTCCCGCATCTGTTGGAGAATCCCGGCCATTAACCGGTCCCCGGCCACGACATGGCGGACGGCATCCCAGGGATCGGTACATTCCGGTGTGGCGTATTCGGGGTGACCGCCGCAATCCACATACAACCGCGCGCCGTTCTCGAGACAGATCCCCTTCTCCCAGCACTCGAGATGGGGGAGCATCTTCTTGGCGACCTCCATAAAGTAGGTTCCGTTGTCCAGGTGTCCGGAGCGAAGCCTGGCGTGATAGGCATATTCTGTTTCAATCCCGAACAGGGCCTTTTGCATGGTCGGTCTCCCGAAGAAGTGCGCCGGGATCCCCAAGTATGCGGAGACCCCGGCGCACGGGTTGGAGGGTTACTCACCCCCCTGTTGACGCATACGGTCGACGAAGACCGACGAATCGGCCGACATCGACTGCTTCGCCGCTTCACCGGCGTTTGCCGCCGAAACCGGCCAGGACTTGTTGCGGAACAAGTCCGGACGGCGGGTTTGCGGACCGGCGGAAGGCAACCGCCCCCGGGTGACTGTGTCACATACCATCATGATGACGACTCCTCTCCTTTGTCTGCCGGACACCATGTCCGGCAGCGCCCCATGTGAATGCAACATGTGTGCCAGATTCCGTCCGCGATCCGCCTCACGAGATGAAGTCTCTGCAGCTGAGTAAGTAGCGAAGAGAACATTCCCTATCCGCCGCCCGGACCCGGCTCACGAATATGGTTGAAATGTGAATGAACCCGCATTGACTTGCTGCAACTCAACAGGTTCAATTCATCCATGCCGCAGCTCGCCGTTATCGCATGCCGATCGCAGCCGGGAGGACACATCCGAACCGTCCGGTGTCGTGAAGATCTGCTTTCGCTGGTCAACCGGGTGGATGCATCGGAACGACCGTGCGTATTCCTCGTCCCCAGCCCGGATCTCAATGTGCTCCGGCAGGCACCCTACCACGAACGGTTTATCCCTTTGACCCGGACGCACAAAGCCACACACCTCAAACGGCTGATGCTCGGGCAGGATCGAATTCCGTTTGTCGACACCCACTATACCGTCCCCGGCAAAGCCCTTTCGGCCGCCACGAGGCTGATCCGTCAGGCCGCGGAAGAGCAGGAAGACAACATCTATATTCTCGGGGTTCCCCCGGATATCATCGCCGCGCTAGCTTCGCGCGTGGAGGAGGACGACGGGTCCGCCCGGAGCGCAATGCCCGCGGCCGGGACCGCGGAGACCGAGGAACTTCTGATCCGGCTGGAAGCGGAACAGACCGTGCCCGAGCCCCTCGCCCGGGCCTATATCGGCGATTCCCCTTCGGTGCGCCTTGTACGCCACCTGATCCTGCTCGCGGCCCGAGGAAATCACCCGGTCCTGATCGAAGGCGAAACCGGAACCGGCAAGGAGGTTGTGGCCCGGCAGATACATTTATACAGCGACCGAAAACGAGGGCCGTTCATCACCGTCAACTGCGCGGCGATTCCGGATAGCCTTTTCGAAGCTGAACTTTTCGGTCACACCACCGGCGCCTTCACCGGGGCAACGCGAAGCCGCAAGGGGCTTTGGTCCATGGCCCACAACGGAACCCTGTTCCTCGATGAAATCGGCGAGCTGCCGCTGTACCACCAGGCCAAGATTCTCCGGGTTCTTGAAGACGGCATGATCCGGCCGGTCGGCTCCGATCAGACTCAACGCGTGCAGGCCCGGGTACTTACCGCCACCAACCGCCGGCTGCCGGAACGAATCCGCTCCGGCCAATTCCGCGATGACCTTTATTACCGGTTGCGGGCGTTCTTCATCCATACCCCGGCCTTGCGGGACCACCCGGAAGATATCCCGACTCTTGCACGCGCATTCTGGGCATCAATTACTGCAGGCTCGGACCGACCGCTGCCCCGAACGGTAACCGATGAATTGTCCGGACGCCGCTGGCTCGGGAATGCCGACCCCCGCTTTCGAAAGGGTCATCGAGGCGACGATCCTGATGAGGACAAAATCGTGGATGCCGGGGGTGATGGCGCAATCCGTAGCCCATTTCACCCAAAGCAATTGATCGATGCCATTGGACATATGCTTGAGATGGATATCGAGGCACTGGTTGCGAAGTTTGAAAAGCTTGGGCTTTTTAAAGGCGAAGAGAAGACCTCTAAGGGAGGTTCTTCAAAGAAAACAGAAACCGAATCGCTCCAACACTTTCAAGGGAGTCGGGAGTCAGAATCCCAGAATGTCGAAGGCGGCAATCGACCTGTTTTTGAGAATGCGACTGAGAATGCGACTGGGGATCCCGGTGTTGAAGTCGCCAAAGGCGGCGGTGGAAAAAGAGGGCTCGCCTATTTCCCGAAGACTCAAGATGAAGCCGTCGTTGATAAAAAGAGAGCTGCGTGGGACGCGTACTTGGAGCAGCTTCCAGAACCCACTCAAAAAGATATCTCCAAAGAGTCTGTTCAAAAGTGGACAAAGGAAATTCGCAAAGAAGGCGGCACTAAAGAGCTTGCAGATCTTGATGAAAGCAAGCGTGACTTTGTTCGCGTCTTGTTTCGGAAGTAATTATCTACCAAAAAACTTGAATATACACTCTGGAGTTTGCAGCTTTGACGGGAATAACAATTCCCCGAGCTTTCGATTCAACAGAAATAAGGTCAGACTCACCAGTCACCCCATAGCCGGCATCTTTAAACTCGCTTCCTTTGTTTTCTCCGCCTTTTGTGATTCTGGCGTAGACGACTTTTCCTAAGGCTTCACTGAGTTTGGCGTAATCTTTTGAGGACGCACCACTTTTTTCTGCCAATGTATCCAGAAACGATTTTCAAAACCAACTACAAAGCGGGACTTTTTCTTTCCGCTTTTGACGTCGTAAACTCGAAAAACCTCACCATTCATGGGATCGCTTTTTTCCTTGATCCGAGGTCTTTCAGTTTCGACTTCCGTGTTCCACGATGTCGCAATAAAGTTATTCACACCTTTAATGAAATTGTTCAGAAGAGAGGCCGTTAATCTTTGATCAGTGGGGCCCAGTTTTATTTGAGTTTCGACGTGGGAGATCACCTCATCCATATCAGTTGGTTTCTTGTACACTTTGAGATGGTTGTGTTGTTTTTCAAGTTTAAAGTCGGGTTCCCCAGAGATAACAACGATTGGAGTTTTGTTGTTCAATGCGCTTTGAGAAATCGTCTTGATAAGTGCATGCCCCTATTTCATGGGCATTTTCAGGTCGGTCATAATG
>JAUIHQ010000179.1 GCA_030432155.1 bacterium
CAGCGCTTGTCGTCGCTCGGCAGCGCCATTTGCTGTTCAACCGGCATGAAGAATCACTCCTTCCATAGGATAGTCTGATCGACTATCGTCGCGTGACGTGGGTTCATCGTCAATGCGGACCGCGCAGCCCCTGCCCCCGATTGTACCATCAGGGAATCTCTGATAAATGAATTTCCGCCTGAGGCCGTGTCACTTCCATCGCCACAGACATTTCACGACGTAGGAACGGTGGGGCCGCCAGGCTTCTGCGATGGCGGTCATTCGTTTGGACAATGCGCGGCCCCGGGATCTCAGTCGATACAGGTCGGTCATCGCTTGCCGGATGCCGAGATCATCCACCGGGAACACATCCGGCCGGTCCAGGGAAAACAGGAGCAGCATTTCCACCGTCCACCGCCCGACGCCCTTGATCCGGGTCAGGTAGGCAAGCACCTCGTCATCCGTCATGGGATCGAGGATGTCGTGGTGGATGCCCTCTGCGGCCGCGAATGCGGCAATGTTCCGCATATAGCCCGCTTTTTGACGGGACAAACCGGCGCCCCGCATGACCTCCGGCGACAGGCTGAGAACGGCATGGGGTTCGGGATACCGGCCGGGGCACAGGTCGAGAAACCGGTTGAAAATGGTGTCCGCGGCTTTGCCCGACAACTGTTGGGCGGCGATGGCCGACATCAGCGCGTAGTAGGGATCATCATTCCGGTACCATCGGGGCCGGGGACCGACTGCATCCATGACCGGTACGAGACGGGAGTCCCTCTCGATCAGGTTCTGTTGAAGGCGGGAGCGTTTCATTCCACCGGTTTCCTTCGCAGGATCCGGCCTGCATCGGACGCAATCATATACATGCAGGGTACAAGGATCAGGGTCAACGGGGTGGCGAGGAAAATACCCCAACCGAGGGCGAGGGCCATCGGGCTCATGTACGGATCGTTCCCGCCGAGACCGTAGGCGAGGGGAAGCAGGCCCGCCACCGTAGTCAGGGAGGTCATGATGATGGCCCGGAGCCGGTCGGCGGTGCCTTCAGCGATGATGTCCCGTACCTCGCGGTCCGGCATCTCGTCCCGCATCCGGTTCAGGTGATTGACGAGAACCAGGGAATCATTGACCACAACACCGGCAAGGCCGATGACGCCCATCATGGCAAGAAAACCGAAGGCAACCCCGTGCAGGGCGAAGGCCACGATGACACCGATCAGGCCGAAGGGAATGGCCATGACCACGAGAAGCGGCTGGAGGAAAGAGTTGAACAGCAGGACCAGCAGGCAGTAGATGCCGATCACGGCAAAAAGGAAGGTGACGATCAGGTCGTTGACCGACTGCCGGGTTTCGTCCGCCTCGCCGCCGACCACGATGGTCATGCCGGGGTACTCCCGGTGAAGATCGAAGCGTTTCATAACCCGGGTGCTGACCTCGATGGGGGTGACAACGCCCTTGATGACGTCGCCCTCAAGGGTGATCGCGCGCTCGCCGTCATAGTGATAAAAATTCTCGGGGCCGGGCGATGGTTGGAGGGTTGCCACTTGCGAGAGGGGGATCAGCCGGCCCTGATCGTTGGGTACCGACAGCCGTCCCAGGTAACCGGCATCCCTGCGGGCTTCGCGGTTGAACTGGATGCGGAAGTCGACGTCATCCTCGCCGTACCGGACCGTGGTGACCACCTCCCCGTCGTATGCAATGCGAACGTTGCGGGCGACATCGGCCACTTGCAGGCCGAGGCGGGCAAGCTGGTCGTAGTTGAGATCGATCTCGATCTGCTCCTTGCCTTCCTTGTCGTCGCGGTCAAGATCCTTCACCCCTTCGATGGTTTGTAGATAGGCCATGACGTCATCCGCAAGCTTCTTGCGCAGCCCGTTGTCGGATCCCACGATGCGGAGGGTGATCGGCCGCCCGACCGGAGGGCCGCCGGCGTCGATTTCAAACAGAATATCCTCGATGCCTTCGATCGCGCGGATCTTCCCCCGCAGGTCTTCGATGATTTCATCGGCGTTCCGGTCGCGCTGGTTGAACGGGGTGAGGCTGATGGAGAGGACGGCAAAGTTCTCCACCTCGTTCTGGACGATCAGGTCATCGATACCAATCCGTGTGGTAAACGAAGCAACCTCCTCGGGGCTCAGATCGAGGAGAAGCTCCTCCACCTCGCGAACAATGTCCGATGTTTTTTCCAGTGATGTGCCGACCGGCATCTTGACCCGGGCATACACCTGGTCGGCGCCGGTGGAAGGGAACAGGATGAAATCCATGTGGTTGACCGCATACCAGAAGGATCCGCCGAGTCCGAACAGAAACAGGGCGGTCAACAGGTAGCGGTACCTGAGAACACGCTGCATGAATCGGCGGTACGAGCCGCGCAGCGTTTCGAACCATGAATCGCGGCGGGACTGCTTGTGCTTCCGTAATTGGGCGTTCAGGCCGGTGACGAGATGCGGCGGGAGCACCACCGTGACCTCGATCAGGGAAATGAAGAGGGCGAGGGACACGGTGAGGGGAATGACAAACACGAATTTGCCCATCATGCCGGGCATGAAGAACATCGGGGCGAATGCGAGAAAAGTGGTGAGTACCGTTGTCAACACCGGTTGAAACACGCCGTGGATACCGTTGACCGCCGCCTCCAGCGGCGCCTCGCCGTTTTCGAACCGCCGGTAGATGTTTTCGGAAATGATGATGGCGTCATCGACGATGATGCCGAGAACGAGGATCATCGAGGTAAGGGTGATGCTGTCGAGATACACGTCGAACACCGGGAGGAGGAAGATGGTGCCCAGCATGGCAAACGGGATGCCCGCCGCCACCCAGACCGCGGTGCGGATGTTGAGAAACAGGGCGAGGGTTATCATCAGCAACGCGAGACCGATCGCCCCGTTTGAGAGGACGATGGAAAAGCGGTTCCGGACGTATCGGGATGTATCGTTCGAATACATGATCTCGATCTGCTCGGGCAGCAGCTCCTGCTCCTCGGCAACCAGGTTTTTAATCGCCTCCACCGTGCGGATGATGTCGGCATTCTCGGCCTTGTAGGCGAGGAACGAAATCGCGCTCCGGCCGTTGACCCGGGAAATCACCTTTTCCTCTTCAAATCCGTCCTCGACGATGGCCAGGTCGCGGACCTTGATGAGCGGACCGTCGAAGGTGCTGCGGATGATCACATCGCCGACCTCCACCGGATCCCGGAATTGCGCGAGAGTCACGATGTTGCGCTCGCTGGTATAGGATTCAAAGGAACCGCCGGTGGACCGGATGTTCCGTCCCTGGATGGCCCGGATGATGTCCCGAAGGGGGATCTGGAGCTGGTTGGCCTTGTCGGGGTCGACTTCGACTTTAACCTCCCGGGCCCGGTATCCGAAGCGATCAACCCGCGTGACGCCGGGAATCTGCTCCAGCCGTTTTTCAAATCTTCGTGCAAGATCCCGGAGATCCCGGTAGTCCATGTCCGGGGCGCTCAGTCCCACTTCGATCACCGGGAAAACCGACGTCTTCAGTTCGGTGATCAGGGGTGATTCATCCACTTCCTCGGGGAAATCGGTAACCCGGTTGACCGCATCCCGGATGTCCTGCTTGATGCCGTCCTGATCGTCTTCATCAAGGTCGATCTGGACCTGGATGAACGACATGTTTTCCAGGGAATACGACACATACCGTTCAAGCCCGGTGATGGTATCCAGCTCCTCTTCGATCTTGTTGGTGACCTTGAGTTCGACATCCTCGGGTGATGCGCCCGGATAGACGGTCTGGATGATCACCTCGCCGAAATCCACCGTGGGGTAGGTGTCGCGCTGAATGGTGAACAAGGACCCCAGCCCGAGGGCGAATACGACGATCATGACCAGGTTGGCCAGTAGATGCCGACGCGCGAAGTAGGCAAAGAACCCTTTCATGGCGCCATCTCGCCGGGGGGCGTCAGCCGGTCGTAGAGCGCCTGTATGCGAAGGACAATACGTTTGGCGGCCACCCGGTTGCGGGCCAGTTCCAGCCGGGCGCGTGCTTCATCATCTTTGCTCTGGATGACGAAGGTGAAGGGGCTGCGTCCCTGTTCATACAGCTTCTGTTCCGCCCGGGTCTTTGCTTCAGCGGTTTCCACCTGGCGGCGGTTCAGGCCGATGACGGTTTGCAGCCGCGTGTATTCTTCGCGGAGGGAGGCCTCGGCGGCGAGGAGATCCCTTTTGACCACCTCTCGCTGCTCCTTCAACCTCAGGCTCTCCAGTCGGTTCCGTTCGAGATCGGCCTTGGCTCGCCGGTTGGCCAGCGGATACCGGTATGCAAGGGCGACCCCGGCGCCCGGTGCGTCAAACCCGGTAGCCTCTCCGTATGATTCATCCCCGTCTTTCAGGTTGCCGAATACGACAAGGTCGAGTTCGGCGTCGCGGGTGCTGGCCAGGGCCTCCTGTTCCCGCTCCAACTGCAGGGCAAGGATATCCAATTGCTTGACCGGCCGTACACCCGCGGTCCAGTCCGGCCCGGCCTCGGGCAGGCCGGTATCGGATGCGGCAGGGGTCATGCCGGCAAGATCCGGGCTGTCCGCCTGGCGGGCCAGTGCGTCCCGGACCGCCGCCCACTGCGACTCAATGCGACGTAGCGCCTGCTCGGTGGCGAGAACCGCATCCTCGGCCCGGTACAAGTCGACGTCTTCGATCAGGTTGGCCTCCAGTTTATCCCGGGTGCGGGCCAGGTCGTCCCGGGCAAGGGCCAGACGCTCCTCGCCGACGGAGCGCTCCTGATCCAGCAGGAACCAGTCGAGAAACTGAAGGCCGAGGTTGAGCAGAAATTCCTCCTGTCGTTCCTCGGCTTCGTAGACCGACCCGGTGACGGTTTGCTGCTGAAGGTCGTAGGAAAGGCGGCTCAGTGACCCGCCCCGGTTCCGGAGGAGGGGCTGGGTATAGGACAGGCTGACCGAGTTGGCGAAAAAGGACGAAGGACCGCCGATATCAATGGATGAACCGTCGCCAAGCGGAATGACCGAGTCGGCTGTGCGGGTGTCGGTGTTTTCATAGAGGTAACCGAGTCGAAGAAATCCGCCCGACGACCAGAACTCTCGTTCCAGGCCGACATCCATCATGGCGCGATAGGTTTCGTCCGGGGCGCCGAACGACGGGTCGATGGATTCGTTGTAATCGTAGGACGGTTGAACATCGATCACCCAGTCGGTTCCGCCCTCCAGCGAATCTAGACGGCGTTGTTCGATCTCGGGGCCGAGATTCTCACGGCGAATCACCGGGTGATCTTCGCGGATGTTGAGCAGGAATGTATCGAGATCGAGGGTTTCGCCGCCCAGGCTCAAGAGGGGCGTGATCAGGGCGCAAAGAAAGTGAAGCAGGTATCGACGCCGGGTACAGCCGGTCCGCCCGGCGCCGGCGCCTTTCTGAAAAGGGTGACATGCCTGCTTCGACATCGCGGCGAGCATACGGATGCGGCCGGATCGGGGCAAGACCCATCACCCCGCCGGCAGGTCGGATAAAAAAGCCGTCCCGCGTAGGGGACGCGGGACGGCCGCGATCGAGGCGGGCCGGGAGATGAAGTCGGCGCCGCCTCTGGAGGGAGATGGTTACTCTTCGGTGATGTCGATGCAGGCGACGGGGCAGGAATCGACTGCCTCGCGTACCTTGTCCTCCGAACCGCTGGGGACCGCGTCGACTTTCACGCGCGAAATCATATCGTCGTCAATTTCGAATACATCGGGAGCCAGGTCGGTGCAGACTTCGCATCCGGTGCAGGTTGATTCATCCACTGTGACTTTCATTGTAGTACTCCTTGTTCCAGGGTTGGGGTTCACCACGGCATCATCGAAGCGTGATGCCGTTTGAAATGTTCGAGCGTCTTGATGTAGTTGGCGCGTTCAAAAGCTTCGGGGTCGGCCACCGCTTTCTGGCTCATCGCTCCTTTCATGAGCTCCACGGATTCATATTCCTGCCGCTCCATCCATTCCGTCAAGCCTTCAAGAAACTTTCCGACCACGGGTATGCCCTGTTTCAGAATCGCGGCGGTGGTCATGACCGCATCCGCACCGGCAAGGACATACTTGATCACTTCGTTGGCCGAGTGAACGCCGCGGGTGGCGGCGAGCGATGCCTGGATCCGGCCGAACAGGATGGCAATCCACCGCAGCGGTAACCGGATCTCCGAAGCAGAGCTGAGGGACAGGTTGGGTACGACTTCCAGTTCTTCCAGGTCAAAGTCGGGCTGGATGAACCGGTTAAAGAGAACCAGGCCGTCGATGCCGACATCGTCCAGACGTTTGGCCATGTTGGCGATTGAGCTGAAGAACGGGTTGAGCTTGACCGCCACTGGAATGGTAACGGTGTTTTTCACCGCGGCGGCGATGTCGAGATAGCGTTGTTCGACTTCGGCTCCGGTCTCATTGGGGTCTGCGGCGAGGAAATACATGTTCAGCTCCAGCGCGGCTGCACCGGCCTCCTGGATCTGCCTCGCGTATTGGATCCAGCCTTCGTTGGTGATTCCGTTGATGCTGCCGATGACCGGGATGTCCACCGCGCCCGCGGCCCGGGCGATCAGGTCGATGTACCGATTCGGGGAGACGTTGTACTCCTCGAGTTCCGGAAAATAGGAAAGCGACTCGGCGAAACTTTCCGTTCCCTGGTGGGTGAAGTGGTCCATGGCCGCCGTCTCCATCCGGAGCTGTTCCTCGAAAACCGAGAACATGACGACGCCGGCCGCACCGGCATCCTCCAGCGCTCGAATGTTGTCCACGTTTTCCGAAACCGGCGACGACGATGCGATGATGGGGTTCTTGAGGTTGAGTCCCATGTAGGTGGTTTGAAGGTTCATGATCTGGGTCCTTGTTTTGTCGTGCGTTGATTATTCGTTGGTTTCGGCGGGCTGGTAGCGGGATACGAGGTTTTCGTGGACCGACCAGCGTTCATTGACGTCTTCCTGGGCCAGCTTGAGCAGTCGGGCGGCTTCATCCGGGTTGCCGTGTTGAAGCATCCGGTATCGCACCTCGTTGTAGGCATATTCCTTCAGCGGTACGGTCGGTGCGCGGGAATCGAGGCTGTAGGGGTTGGCCCCCGTACCGGCGAGGGCCGGGTTGTACCGGTACAGCGGCCAGTAACCGGATTGAACGGCCAGCTTCTGCTGCTGGAACCCGTTGGTCATGTTGATGCCGTGGGCGATGCAGTGGCTGTAGGCGAGGATCAGCGAGGGGCCGTCGTAGGCGTCGGCTTCGACAAAGGCCCGCAGGGTCTGGCGGGGATTGGCGCCGAGTGCGATGCGCGAAACGTATACATTGCCGTAGGCCAGGGCCAGCAGGCCGAGATCCTTCTTGTTCTGTTTCTTCCCGCCGGCCGCGAACTTCGCCACCGCACCCCGCGGCGTGGCCTTGGACATCTGGCCCCCGGTGTTGGAATACACTTCGGTATCCAGCACGAGGACGTTGATGTTCCGGCCGGAGGCGAGCACGTGGTCGAGGCCGCCATAGCCGATATCGTATGCCCAGCCGTCACCCCCGAGAAGCCAGATGCTGCGCTTGACGAGGCAGTCGGCGATAGACAGGAGCTGGCGGGCTTCGGACTGGTCGAGGGTACCGAGTTTCTGCCGCAGGGCATCCACCCGGGTTCGCTGTTCCTCGATGCCCTTTCGGGTCGATTGGTCGGCTTCGAGAATGTCTTTCACCAGGTCGCCCCCGAGTTTCGGCTGGAGCTGTATCAGCAGTTCGCGGGCGTATTCGAGCTGCTTGTCGAGGGTCAGACGGTAGCCGAACCCGAATTCCGCGTTGTCTTCAAACAGCGAGTTCGACCATGCCGGACCGCGACCGTGCCGGTCCTGGGTCCAGGGGGTGGTGGGAAGGTTGCCGCCGTAAATCGATGAACAGCCGGTGGCGTTGGCAATGAGCATACGGTCGCCGAACAACTGGCTGATGATCTTGACGTAC
>JAUIHQ010000180.1 GCA_030432155.1 bacterium
CCGACTTCCTTAGGAAAATGGCAATTTCGGTCGCGTAACTGTCGAACTTGGGTTAGATTCGGCCGTCCCTCAGTCCTGCATGTCGTGTTTTCCCCTCGATTCCCAGACATTCCTCGACAGGTGTCCGCCCGCGGAGTAAATTGGCAGTGGTTTTTCGAGAAAAAAAGATCAGATGGAGGATGAATTCGTGAGTGACGACGCCAAAAAAGATAGTGAAGCCAATGAGCCGAAGAAGGATTCCGGCAAGGACATGGTCCAGACCCCGGGCAACAAGGTCGAGGTATCTGCAGACCTCCTGAACGAAGCGCTTGTTCAGCTTCGCCGCCTGTCCGACCTTCGCCAGAAGGAAACCGAGCGGCAGGAAAAAGCTCTCGCTCAGATGCAGGGCGCCATTCGCCGTAATGCTGCGATCAATCGCCTGGTGCTGTTCGCCTCCGCACTTGTCGTACTCGTCGTCTTCGGACTGGCGTTCATGGTCAAGAGCCTGACCGAAAACCAGGAAAAAACCACCGCCGCTCTCAGCCTGGTGGATGACAATCTGGTTTCGACGGCACAGAATCTGGATTCCCGACTCGCCGAGACGGCCCAGGTCGTATCGCGTGAAACCGAGAAGCAGATCGCGGCCATGCAGGGTGTGCGAGGCGACATCACGGAAACCCGCAATCAACAGACCAAGCTGGCCGAAACCGTATCCGGCGAGCTGGCGGCAACCCGCGCCGCGCAGACGGAAGCGGCAAGCAAGATCGAGAGCCAGATCGGCTCGATTCGTGATGAGCGCGATGCGGTGCGCGAGGAGGTACGCACCGTCCTCGAAAAGACAACCGAGGAAATTGCGAAGCGGGAAGTAGCCCTCGTGGAGGAACGCGAGAAGCTTGAAGAAGAGAAGAAGAAATCGGTCGAGGTTCGCCAGCAGATCATCAAGGATGCCATTCAGAAGCTGAACGACACCTATTCCTCCCTGGCTGCATCAGCCGGCGCAGCCTACGGAATTGAAGACTCCGCGACGGAGGAAGCAACCGGTGCCGAGACGATGGAAGCAGTCGAGTCTGAAGAGCCGGTTGAGGCTCAGGCCGATGAACATGCGGAAGCTCCGGCCGCGAGCGAGGAATCATCCGACGCGCCGGCGGATCAGGCCACGGATGAAGCCATGATCGAAGAAGCAGTTGAGGAGGCAGCAGCCGTTGTCGATGCGGAAGCCGAAAAGGTGGTCGATGCAGCCGTGGAGCAGACCGCCGAGACGGTGGAAGCAGCGGCGGAAGATATCGAACAGGCGGTTGAAGAAGCAACGGATGAGGTTCAGGCTGAAGCGGAAGCCGCCGTGGAAGAAGCCACCGCGAACTGATCAGAAGCCATATCAACCGGCCATGCCGGCCCAGACATCGGCCGCGACGCCGGGATCCACATCGATCCCGAACCGTACGCGGCCGATTGTTTCGGCCAGAACAAATTTCGGAATCCCGGCCACGGACTTTTTATCCCGCTTCATCACGGTTGCCAGATCCTCCCATGAAAGATCAGGAGCCCGCACCGGCAGACCGGTCTTCTCGATCAGTGATTCAAGCCGGGTGATATCCTTCCCGGACAAGCCGGTCGTGGCCCCGGACAGGCGGGCGGCAAAGGCCATACCGACCGCGATCGCTTCGCCGTGAAGATATGTTGTGTAGCCGGTTACCGCTTCGACGGCATGACCCAGGGTATGGCCGAAGTTCAGAATGGAGCGGAGCCCGCTTTCCTTTTCATCCGCCGCGACAACCTCCGCCTTGATTTCACAGCTCCGGGAGACGATCCGGTTGATCCATGCATTGTCCCGGTCGAGTAGCGACGGCATTGAGGCTTCAAGCAGCGCAAACAGGTCGGGATCACGAATCACTCCATACTTGATGACTTCGGCCAGTCCGGCCCGAAGCTCCCGGTCCGGCAGTGTGGTCAGAACCCCGGTATCGGCCAGAACCAACCGGGGCTGATAAAAGGCGCCGACCAGGTTTTTACCACGCGGAAGGTTGATGCCGGTCTTGCCGCCCACCGAGCTGTCCACCATCGCGAGTAACGTGGTGGGTACCTGAATGAGATGAATACCCCGCAAGTATGAAGCCGCCAGGTACCCGGCCAGATCCCCCACCACCCCGCCGCCCACGGCAACGATGGTGGATTTCCGGTCGAGACCATGGTCGAGAGCCTTGTCATACAGCGTAAAGAGCTGGTCTCCGGACTTACTGGATTCGCCGGCGGGAATGGACGCCAGGGCAGCTTCATAACCGGCGGATGTCAGCGCATCCGTCACCGGACGCCCATAGGCGCCGGCCACGTTGTCGTCGCTGACCACGAGGATCCGACGCGAGGGCACGAGGGGGCCAAGCCTTTCCGGCAATGTCGGCAGGATGCCCTCACCGATGACGATGTCATAGGTGTGGCCGGGCACCTTCACCGGAACTGTGGTTGTCGCGCTCATGGCCCGTAAGCAAACGCCAGCGGCGGGGTGGTGTCAATGTTCATGTCAGGACAGTCCCTACGGGCAGCTCGTGCCCCCGCAGCCAGTCCTTTGCCTCCATGCGTCCCTTCCCCTCGGGTTGGACGACCCGCAACAAAAGCGCCTCCTCGCCCGTCATCACCACCGGCCCTTCGTCCTCCACCCGGATGACGGCCCCCGGCTCGAGCGCTTCGTCCGTCGGTACGACCCGGGATTGCCAGACCTTCAATCGCTTGTCGCCCACCAATGTGTACTGCCCCGGCCAGGGCTGAAATCCCCGGATGCGGTTGTGAATCGCAACCGCCGGGAGGTTCCAATCGATACGAGCGAGCTCCTTGTCGATTTTTGGCGCATAAACCACGGCCTCGGGATTCTGCGGAATGCGGGGAGCCCGTCCCTCGCCGATCATGCGGACGGCTTCCATCATCAGGGCGGCCCCTTCCACCGAGAGCCGGTCCTGAAGGCTCTCGCCGGTATCGTCGGGGTGAATCGTATACGGCTTGCGGAGAATGATATCTCCGGCGTCCATCTCCTTGATCACATAAAAGATCGTGACCCCGGTTTCGGCATCCCCGTTGGCGATGGCCCACTGCATGGGCGCCGCTCCGCGGTAGGCGGGCAGAAGCGAAGGATGCACATTGATAACGCCCCTCGGCGGGATCGACAGAACCTTCGTGGGTATGAACTGACCGTAGGAAGAGGCCACCATCAGGTCGGGTTTGAACGCCGTCAGTGTCGCAACCGATTCCGGCGACCCGATTTTCTCCGGGTCATGCACCGGGATCCCAAGCTCGAGGGCACGGCATTTTCCAGGGCACGGGGTGAGCTTCCTCTTGCGGCCGGCCGGCCGGTCGGGCTGGGTGACTGCGGCCACCAGCTCTACATCCTCCGCGCCATGCAACATCTCCAGCGAAGGAAGCGAAAACGCCGATGAACCTAGAAAAATGATCCGCATGATTCGAATTGTATGCCACAGAACCCGCTCCGGCCCAATGGGAAATCCCGGGTTCAGGTGGTGGGTTTATCAAGGTCGTCGCTGAGATCCTTGTCGGGCCGAAAGCATTCGGTCCAGATCCCGACCCCGTAGCTCAGGTGCATGAATGGCTGGATCAACAGCAGCCACAGGTCGACCGGCCGGCGGGTTTCCCGGATCACACAGAACGTAATCCACGCGGCGGCGAGAAAATAGAGCAGAAGATCCAATGCAAGCAACCAGCGGGCAATCGGCAACCAGACCGAGGCAACGCCGAGAACCACCAGCGACGCCACCCATGCCGCCGGAACCAGCGGGGTGAGTTCAACATCCAGGCCGGCCCGGATAAGGCGAACCCGGGTGGCTCCGTACCGGAATATCTGGCGCCAGAATCCGCGGAACGTGGTTTTCGGATAATGGTACACATAGGCGTCGGGATGAAATACCAGGGCATTCCCGTTCCGGATCACCGCCGCGGCGGCGATCATCTCTTCACCGGGATAGAACTTCGGATCAAACCCGCCGATGCCGGCAAATGCATCCCGCCGGAAGATCATATTGCAACCGATGTTCCGCGACCATTTCACCCGCCGTGGTTCGGCGCTTCCCTTCGTGTATCGCTCCGCGACATACCCGGCGGCCTTGGAGGACAGGGCGAGACCGGCCAGGCGGGCCAGGGTTGAAATATCCGATGGAACAAGCGAGGGGCCGCTGGCCATACCGACATCCGGCTCTGAAAAAGCCTCGAGGACCCGAACCGGCCAATGCGGCGGGACGTACACATCGTCATCAACGAATGCGATGATATCCGCACGGCTTGCCTCGAATCCGGCATTGCGCTTCCGGCTGGCATCCCCGGTATCGAATCGGATCGGCAGATGGCGCAGGGGCCTCCCCTGCCCGATATAGCCCTCAACCGCCTCAAGCACCGGGCCTTCGGGAATCGGCCCCACGACGATCAACTCCATCCGGTCGGCCAGCTCGGTTTCCAGAAGGGAATCGACGGTTTTCAATAGAATCGGCCGGCCCATGGTCGGAATCACCACGGACAGCTCCGGTGTATCGTCATCGTGCGGCATGCATCGTACCTACAATTGCCCGGTGGTGATTCACAAGCCGGAAAACACGAGATATCGACGGTTTTCCGCTACATCGCCGGTCCCAGGTGCCCGGGAAGGGCCGATTCCCGCTGTGACGGGATCCAAACAGAATCTCAACCATGATGCAGCTTTACAGCCCTTGTCCGCCCCGTTATTCTCGTATTGCTGATGGGAAATAGGGCAGGTCAAGGGATTCACTTGGCCATGCGAGAGCTGTGGATATCACGCAGAGGATTTGATTTCGGTGACATTGGTCGGCAACAAAGGGAAGAGTACATGGGTTCGGTCAAAACTCTATACCCACCGCAAGGCTTGCCGGCTGTGCGGCTCCCGGAAAATCACCGAGGTGCTGAGCCTCGAACCGTCTCCCCCCGCCAACTCGTTTGTCTCCCGTGACCAGGTCGGGGAGGAACAGGAAAAAGTTCCCCTCAACCTTTGCTTCTGCGAGCAATGTTTTCATGTCCAGCTTCTTGACGTCGTCGACCCCGAGGTCATGTTCCGGAACTATGTCTATGTTTCGGGAACATCCCCGACGTTTGTTTCTCACTTCGAAACGTATGCCCGCGACATTGTCGGGGAATACGCGCCGCCGGAAGGAAGCCTTGTCGTGGATATCGGGTCCAACGATGGGACCCTCCTCAAATTTTTCAAGCGGATGGGCCTGAACGCAGTGGGCGTGGATCCGGCAACCTCGATTGCCGAAGCCGCGGAACGGGCCGGCATTCCGACCATCCCCGCGTTCTTCAATGCCGCGGTATCTTCCCGGATCAAGAAAGAACACGGGCAGGCCCAGATCATCACCGCAAACAACGTCTTCGCCCACGCGGACAATCTTCACGCCATTGTCCTTGCCGCACGCCATCTTCTGAAGGATGACGGCATCTTCGTGTTCGAGGTTTCCTATCTCGGGGATGTGTTCGAGAAAACACTCTTCGATACCATTTATCACGAGCACCTTGCTTATCACTCGGTGAAACCGCTGGTGCCGTTTTTCGAGTCCAACCTCATGGAGTTGATCGATGTGAAACACGTCGACAGCCATGGCGGCAGTATCCGCTGCGTGGTTCAGAAAAAAGGCGGCCCCCACAAGGTTAAACCGTCGGTGGGAGACATGATCCGCAACGAAGAGCAGCTTGGACTCGATCAGTCGGCATCATTCCAGGCCTTCGCCGATCGCATCAACGCCGTGAAGGAAAAACTGAGCGGGTTACTGAGAAACATCAAGGACGGCGGAAAATCGATTGCCGGGTACGGGGCGCCGGCCAAGGCAACCACCCTCATGCATCACTTTCAGCTCGGGCCGGATATCATCGACTTCATCGTCGATGACAGCCCGCTTAAACAGAACCTCTTCACGCCGGGTTTTCACATTCCGGTTCTTCCGCCGGCCGCCATTGAGGAGCGGAAACCGGATGTTCTGCTGATCCTGGCCTGGAATTTTGCCGAGCCGATCATGCAGAAACATGCGGGTTTCGGGAACAACGGCGGAACCTTTATCGTTCCCCTCCCGGACGTCCGGCAGGTCTAACCCATTCCGCTGATCATCCGCCCTGCGGCGCGAACCAGTTGGCCTCCAAGCACTTGCGGAGCGACCCTCTCGCCCGGTGCATGATCACCCAGAAGTTCTGACTGCTGATGCCGAGCTTCTTGCAGATGTCCGGCCCGCTGACGCCCTCCAGCTCGCGCATGTAGAAAACCTGCCGCGTGGTGTCGGGCAGGCGGTCAGCACACTTGCGGAATTGGGTCCAGAACTCCTCCCGGTCCATGTGCCGGGCCTGTTCGTCCGACCACTCGCGGGGCGACGACTGGTCACTGACCAGCCAATGGCCGTTGGTTTCGCGGAACATGTCGGCCTGATCACCGGTCGCCTGCAAATCCTCGAGGAAAAGTTCACGTCCCGATTTGCGATAGTGATCGACAATCTTGTTTTTCAAAATGCCGGTGAGCCAGGTCTTCTCCGACGAACGGCCCGCGAACCGGTCCTTCGCCTTCATGGCCGCCAGCAGCGTATCCTGCACCAGATCTTCGGCCACCGCCTCCTTGCTGACCCGCGACATGGCGAAGCGAAATAGATAGCTGCCGTATTCCGACAACCATCGGTCGGGATCAATCGCACTATCCGAGGCCGGCTGTTTCATAGATTCCGTCAGGTGGTTTCTGATGCAGATCGATTCCCATACGGACAACCGTCCCTGCGATATGTTCAATCGCCATCACGGGCCGCCAGCCGGGCCACGGCATCGAGGGCAATATCGATCGCACCCCGGATGTTGCGGTCGAGGGTCATCGCATCCTGTCCCGGGGACTCCCAGGGTGTGCGGTCGGACACGGTGCAGATGGTACCGGCACGCAGACCGTACAGGCCGGCCAGGGTGAAAATCACCCCCGACTCCATCTCCACGTTCAGCACCCCCGCCCGCTTCCAGTTGCGGGTATAATCATTCATCCAGCTTTGCTCGTACCCGCGATGGGCCATCGACATCCATTGCCCATCCTTGCCGAGCACCTTGTTGCGGGCGTAAAAACCGTCGATCGAGACCACGGTACCGGTGTGATACGTCTGCCCGCTGGCCGCGGCAGCATCCACCAGCGCCTGCACGACCTCGTAATGGGCGGCCGCCGGATACTCGGGAGCCACGTAGGATTTGGACGTTCCTTCATCCCGGACTGCGCCGGTGGAAATCACATAGTCACCGAGCTGTACCTTGTCGGCGATGGCCCCGCTGTTTCCGACCCGGATGAAGGTGGTCGCCCCGACGTTTGCCAGCTCCTCCATGATGATTGCGGTGGACGGTGCGCCGATTCCGGTTGAGGCAGCGCTCATCCGGACCCCGTTTTTCTCGCCGGTGTGAACGACATACTCACGAATGCGGCAGACTTCCTCAACCTTATCCCATGATTCGGTGATCTTGGGGACGCGGGCGGGATCTCCGGGAAGAAAAACATACGGCGCGACATCGCCGTCGCCGAGACCGCTTAAAATCTGGGTGTTGGTTTTACTCATGTTTCGTTCCTTTACCGGCAGTTGCGCTTGACCTCGACTCCGATTGTTTTAGCGTATTCCATTATGACCGAAGATGCATCCTCGATTATTGAACAGTGGGTTTGCACGTGTTGCGGATACGTGTATGACCCTGAGATCGGCGACCCCGAAAACAACATCCCCCCGGGCACTCCGTTTGAATCCCTGCCCGAGGGCTGGGTCTGTCCCCTGTGCGCGGCGTTGAAGAAAGCATTCGAGCAACTTTGATTCGTCCTCATGGATTCTGCCAGCGGTGACCGTTCCGGTTGAGCATGACATCCGCCTGTGACGGCCCCCAGGCTCCGGCCTTGTACG
>JAUIHQ010000181.1 GCA_030432155.1 bacterium
GCTGCAATTCGTAGCGGCCGTGACCGATGCCGCCGGCCCGCAGTATGTCGAGCCGTCCGACCGGATCGCCGTGTTCGACAATGACGGCAACCTCTGGGCGGAACAGCCGGCGTATTTCCAGTTGCTGTTTGCGGTTGACCGGATCAAGGCCATGGCGCCGGATCATCCCGAGTGGACGGAGCAGGAACCGTTTGCCTCCCTGTTGAAGGGCGATATGAAAACCGCACTGGCCGGTGGCGAAAAAGCGGTGGCGGGAATCGTTATGGCTTCCCACGCCGGTATCACCACGGAAGAATTTGAAACCATTGCCGGTGAATGGTTCAAAGAAGCCCGCCATCCCGTGACCGGCAAGGCGTATACCGAGATGGTGTATCAGCCGATGCTGGAGCTGCTGGATTATCTCCGTGAACATGACTTCAAGACCTACATCGTGTCCGGCGGCGGAATCGAATTCATGCGGCCGTGGACGGAGGATGTGTACGGCATTCCGCCGGAACAGGTCGTGGGCTCGAGCATCAAGACCAGGTATGAAGTTCGCGATGGGACGCCGGTGCTGGTCCGGCTGCCGGAGATTGATTTTATCGACGACAAGGAAGGCAAGCCGGTTGGAATCAACCGCCACATCGGCAAGCGCCCGATTGCCGCATTCGGAAATTCAGACGGCGACTTCCAGATGCTGGAATGGACGTCAGCCGGCCAGGGTCCCTCACTTTGCATGATCGTGCACCATGACGATGCCGAGCGCGAGTGGGCGTATGACCGGGACTCCCACATCGGGAAGCTTGATCGGGGGCTGAATGAAGCCGAACAGCGCGGCTGGCATATCATCAGCATGAAAAACGACTGGAAGCGGATCTTTCCATGGTCGGATGAAACGACGCCCGCCGTAACGCCGAAAGTTCCTTGATGGCCGGCGTCCGGGAGCGGGTCCGGAGATCCGGCGGTCGTCGGAACCGTCTCTCTGCCCTTGGCATGGGCCTGGCTCTGCTGGTCGGGTCGGCCTCGCTCGGGCCCGCCCAAACCGCCTCGCCGCCGGATGAGGCCGGCTGGCTTGACCGGACGATGCTGAAACTCGAAACGATGGATTTCGAGTTCAGCCGCAGCCGCTCGGATATACCCTTCATGCCCGTGGCCGCCCTGTCTCTGCGGTCCTATGGTGATACGGATTTTGTCAATCCCGCGGGGGATGGTGAATCATTGTCGTTTCGAATCCGAACCGCGGGCGCCTATGCCATCCTGCCCGTTCATATCGGACGGAAGGGATTCACGGTTGCCGTTCCCTATGCCGGTACGTCCATTTTCGATATCGATGGCGCGGGCATCGAGGAGGATAGGATTTCCGTTCTCCGGTTGGCCGTGGGCGGAGCCTTTCAGACATCCAAAGGAACCCAGTGGGCCGGCTTCGTCATGCCTTCCGCATATGAACCCCTTTCCGATGAAGGCGATTGGGCATACAGTACGATGGGAGCGGTCATCGGGCGTCAATTGATGGGGAAGCAGACGGTCTGGTACTACGGATTGTTTTATGACCAGGGATTCGGAGACGGTTACTTCCTGCCGTATCTCGGCCTTACCTACATTTCCAATCCTTCCTGGTCCTTCGCGCTCCTTGCTCCATGGCCGGCGGTAAGCTATGCACCGTCCGACCGGTTCTTTCTGCGATTGGGCGCGAACCCTTCCGGTGCATCCTGGTCGGTTCGCGAACGGTCGGAGGACCGCCAGGTGATCAGCTCGCTGGGGGGGTGGGATGTGGGGCTTTGGGGAAACTGGCGTCTCGGGACATCCCTGTGGCTGGCTGTCGGCGGTGGGTATTCGGGATTACGGAGTCTTTCCTTTCAGGATGATGGCGACAGTGATTTCGGTATCGATCTGGATGATCAACCCTTTGTTTCGGTTTCTCTTTCGATTCGGCCGCAATAGGTTACCAGGCGAACACACGGCTATACGACCAAAGTCCTATAGCCGGTTCAGGTGTGTTGAGATAACAACATCATCTCCCACGAAGTGAAGGAACAACCAACGGAGGTACTATGCAGATTCGTATGCTTGCCGGCGCCATGGCCGCGCTGACATTGATCGCTGCCGGTCCGGTAATCGGGCAGGAGCAAACCGCATCGCAACCCAATATCCTTGTCCTTTGGGGCGACGATATCGGGATGTGGAACATAAGCCACTACAACCGGGGGATGATGGGCTACGAAACGCCCAACATCGACCGGATCGCCAACGAAGGCCTGGCCTTCACCGACTATTACGCCCAGCAAAGCTGTACCGCCGGACGCGCCGCCTTTATCGGCGGATCGGTGCCGGTTCGCAGCGGTATGACGAAAGTCGGGCTCCCGGGTGCGGAGGAAGGCTGGCAGAAAACCGACGTGACCATGGCCTCGGTTCTGAAGGGGCTGGGGTACAGTACCGGACAGTTCGGCAAAAATCACCAGGGCGATCGCGACGAGCATCTGCCCACGATGCACGGCTTCGATGAATTCTTCGGAAACCTCTACCACCTGAATGCCGAGGAAGAGCCGGAAAACCGTGATTATCCCGGCGATGCCGTTCTGCCGAACGGGAAAACCTTCCGGGAGCAGTTTGGCCCCCGCGGTGTGATTCACTCCTGGGCCGACGGAAACGGCGGTCAGAAAGTCGAGGATACCGGACCCCTGACCAAGAAGCGCATGGAAACCGTGGATGATGAAACCTCCGATCGCGCCATCGAGTTCATCCGTGAGCAGCATGAAGCCGGCAAACCCTGGTTTGTCTGGTGGAACGGCACCCGGATGCACTTCCGCACCCACGTGAAGGAAGAGCATATCGGCATCTCCGGCCAGGATGAATATTCCGATGGCATGGTGGAACACGACATGCATGTCGGGAAGTTCCTCGAGCTGCTGGATGAGCTCGGGATCGCCGACAACACCGTGGTGTTCTATTCAACCGACAATGGCCCGCATTACAATACCTGGCCCGATGCCGGTACCACCCCGTTCCGCAGTGAGAAGAATTCGAACTGGGAAGGCGCCTATCGCGTCCCCGCGTTCATTCGCTGGCCGGGCCGCTTCGAGGAAGGCAAAACCCTCAACGGCATCGTTTCCCACGAGGATTGGCTGGTTACCTTCGCCGCCATCGCCGGCGATGATACGGTCAAGGAACGCCTGCTGGAAGGTACGACGATCAACGGCCGTGAGTATCGCAATCATCTCGATGGGTACAATCAGATGGACTATCTGAGCGGCAACGTTGAAAAGTCACCGCGGCAGGAATTCTGGTATGTGAACGATGATGGAGCCGTCGTGGCTGCCCGCTACCAGGACTGGAAGGTTGTGTTCCTTGAGAACCGTGGGCAGGGATTCGGTGTGTGGCGTGAGCCGTTCGTCGAGCTTCGCACACCGCTGCTCTTTAACCTCCGCCGTGATCCGTTTGAGAAAGCGCAGCACAATGCGAACATCTACGAGGATTGGTTCATATCGAGAGCCTTCGCCATTGTGCCGATTCAGACGTTGGCCTCACAGTTCCTCAAGTCCATGAAGGACTAGCCCCCGAGCCAGGAGCCGGCTTCCTTCAACCTCAGCAAAATTGAGGAGAAGCTGAAGCAGGGCTTCGGTAGCAACTGATCGGCTGAACCAGCCTGTTCAAAGCGCGCCCCGCATCCACGATGCGGGGCGCTTTTGGTTTAGCCCGAATGTTGCACCAAAAGTGTGCAACATTCGCCCGTCGGGCTTCGACTCCAGCGACTAGTGTCGCTTCCGCTCAGGGCTAACCCTGAGCGAGGTGCGTAAGCACCGCGTCGAAGCCTTTGAGCGAAAAACGTTTCGCTCAAAGGCGCTTATGAAGCGAGCAGTCCGCTGCTCGTGCAATATGCGGGTTGGGGGTCAGCTATGTTCGCCGGCCAGGTGAAGGGATGGGCCGGCGCCGGCCTGCAGCTCCACGATGCCGGCGGCAATGCAGAGCTGAACCAGCTCGGCGAGCGAATCCGCCTTCATTTTTTCCATGACCCGGCCGCGGTGAACCTTGACGGTTTTCAACGAAATGCCGAGGTCATCGGCGATCTGTTTGTTCAATTTGCCGCGGACGACCCCATCCAGAACGTCCCGCTCGCGGGAGGTCAGATTTTTCAGGCGTCTGTGGATGTCATCCAGGAGACTCCGTTGCGCCCATGCCTGACGGTTCATTTCCATCGCCCGTTTCACGGCGTCCAATAGATCCCGGTCCTGAACCGGCTTGGTAAGGAAATCCATGGCCCCGCGCTTGATCGCTCTCACGCTCATCGGGATGTCCCCATGCCCGGTGAGAAAAAGAACCGGAAGGGAGCAGCAGGAATCGGCGAGAATTTCATGCAGTCGCATACCATCCATCTCCGGCATGGCGACATCCAGAATCAGGCACCCGGCCATTCGGTCGGTACATTGACTGAGAAACGTCCGGGCGCACACGAAGCCGCGTGTCCGGTATCCGCCCGCGCGGAGCAACCGCTCCAGGCTTTTCTGAACGGCGGGATCATCGTCCACGATGTAGACGAATGGATCGTCAGGTTCTCGCGGCGTGACTCCGTTCATGACATGTCCTTTCCGGAATCTGCTGAGATCGTGAAAGACAAAACAGCTCCGCCGTCATGATGGTTCTCGGCTCTCATGGCACCGCCATGGGATTCAATAATGCTTTTGCAGATCCTCAACCCAAGACCCATGCCTTCGGATTTGGTTGTCATGAACGGTTCAAAGAGATGGGGCAGGATGTCAGGCCGGATGCCCGAACCCCGGTCGGAAACGGAAACGTTCACCTGGTCGTCCTCCAACAGGTTTGAGGTAATCGTGATGACTCGTTCATCCGGGTTTGTCGCGTCCATGGCCTGGGCGGCATTTAAAATAAGGTTTACCATGACCTGTTGTATCTGAATCGGGTCCAGGGGAACCTGTGGTAACCCGGCCGCAAGATGCAGGTCAACCCGTATATTCCGTTGGCGGCACTCGGATCGGACCAGCTTTAGAGCCTCCTGAAGCGTTTGATTGAGGTCGGTGGGCACACGGATGAAATCGCCCTTCTTGAGGAGGGCTCGAAGGCGGTGAATGGTGTCGCCCGCCCGCTGTCCTTCAGAAGCGATGTCGGCATGGATCTGGCGGATCTCGTCCAGGTCGATCCGGCTGTCACCCAGGAATCGCTGGGCAGCCTGGGCATTGGCGAGGATCGCGGTAAGAGGCTGATTGATTTCATGGGCGATGAGACCCAGCAGCTCACCCATGGTGGCAACGCGGGACAAGTGGGCAATTTCCGCGCGGTTCTGCTGTGATTCCATCTCCATGGTCTTACGTTCCGTGATATCCACCGCCACCCCGAGCAGGTGAAGAGCCCGGCCATCGGAACCCCGGTGGGTGTTTCCCCGGGTCGCGATCCACCGCTCGCGTCCGTCGGGCAACTGGACCCGGAACTCCCCGACCAACAGCGTTCCATGATCGATGGCAATGCGGACCCGGTCACCGATCTCCTTTCGATCATCGGGATGAATCTTGCGCAGCACATCGTCGTAGGTGATGGTGCCGGCATCGGGGAAGTCGAAAAGTTCCCGCCACCGCTGAGTGGACCAGACGTGGTTGCTCGGTATGTCCCATTTCCATATACCCAGCCCCACCGATTCCGTCGCCAGCGACATCCGTTCGTTGCTTTCACGTAGATTGTCATTCAACGCAACCGACTGAATCAGGCGGGTGCTGAGGATGAAGGCCATGGAAAACACCACGCCGATAAAATGAAGGCTGACCGTGAGGGGGTAGGGCACAACCTCCCACAGGACCAGGATTGCGTTCACCGTACTCGCGATCACAAAAAAAGCGATGGAGCCAATAAGGACGCGATCACCGGTGTTGTTTCGTCTACGCCACACCGTGACCATGGCATCAAGAATGTAGGCGATAAGCAGGAAGAGGCTTATCTGTCCAACCGCCATCCATGGATTGGGGATACCTTGGGCATCATTAACCGAATCCCACAGAAACCGCTCCTTTTGTATGGCAGTGATCTCAAGATAGTTGAGGTTGAAGTCGAGGGTGAAGTTGAGAACCAGGGACAAGGCCCGGATGACGATGACCAGCCAGCCAAGCCAGGGCCGGCCGGCTTGAAAGTGCAGGCGAATGAACCAGATCAGAGCTGCGATCACGATGAATGCGGGAACATGCAGCCACCGGACGCCCACACCGTACATATCGATGTCGGGGGCCTTCATCATGACAAGGTCGGTTATGCAGAACAGGGCGGTTCCGAACGCCACGAGGGCAAAGGCTGCATTGGAGAGCTCCTTCCGCAGGCGCAGCCAGGTGAGTCCATGAATGAAAGATAGCGTCAGACAAACTGCCGCCAACATCGTCCAGATTATGAATACCGGGCTCATCCGATTTCACTATACAGCCACCGGCACGATATAGAACCGTGGACTCAGATGTAAAGATCCCGGCGCAAAAGACTGGCAATCGCAACGGCGGCATGTTCACGATACCGGCATTCTACAACACGACTGATAACGGCAGGAATGAATCGAATACCAAACAGCATGGACATGAATCCCGGGAGAAAATCGCGGGGCGGCGTGCTTTCCTGGAATCGCTACCTGGTACGACTCTGTGTCCTGTTCTGGTTGCATGCACTGGCCTTCATCATGCTGTCCCCGCCGATGGAGGGATTCGATGAGACGATGCACCTCTGCTATCTTGCCTATCTCGATGAGACCGGTGAGGCGCCGGTGTATGGAGAATCGACGGTTCCGGTTTCCCTGTATAGCGAGTTGATTGCCTACCCGTATGCCGATGCCTCGTGGGCGGTAATACGGACCTTCGGCGGTCTTCGGTTCAAGGATTTCCATGATGCCTCCAGGCCTCAGGTTACATCGACCCCTTCGATTCCGCTCTACCAGGCCCAGCACCCGCCGCTGTTCTACCGGGCGATGCTGCCGGTCTACCGGGGACTCCATGGCGGAGGCCTGACCCCGGTGATCTACACCATCCGAGTGCTCAATGCCTTGTTCGCGGCGGTGGCACTGTTTTTACTTCTCCAACCGCTCCATCGATTGCTGGGGGATGGACGGATGCTGCGATTTGCCGCGCTGGCCGCAGTCTGTCTGCCAATGCTGGTGGTCTATGTATCCCGGGTCAGCAACGATGCCCTGGCCCTGATGTTTGCGGCAGCGGGGTTTTTCTGCCTCACCCGGGTACCCTTGACCCGTCGGCCGGTCGCCTGGACGGGGTTGGCCGGTCTTTGCATTGCGCTTGGCGCATGGACAAAGATGATCGCGTTTTTGATGCTCCCGGTGATGATTCTATGGCTGGGATGGCTTTGGTTGCGCAAGCATCTGGCCCTGCGACAGGCGGTGGGCAGTGTTGCCGCGGGCCTTGCGGTGTATATGGCCGCGACCCTTCCGTATCACCTCCATGCTCTGCAAACCGTGGGAACGCCTTTTCCCGCCCAGGAGACCATCATCAACCACGAAGCGGGAAAGGGGGCAGGGGATCTTCTGGCCGCGATGCAGGTGACGGATATCACGCATTTCTGGGTCGGTCATCTCGTACTCAACAATCTTTGGACCAGCGGTATGACGTTTCTCGGACCCTGGGCCGGCTTTGAATGGATGTTTGGGGCCGCGCTGTTGCTCGGACTCGCGGGCTGGATCCGGTGGCGGGCGAGCGGAGGAAGGCTGCTGCCGGACGCCGGCGACCTGCCGATGCTGATTCTCCTCTGCACCGGTGTGGTGTTCGCCGGGGCCTATGCCCACGCCCTCAACTCACGCCTCGCCTGGGGATCCGTGGTGACACCGTCCTACTATGTCATGCTGGGTTATCCCGCGATGCTGACCATGATTCTGCTCGGGGCGGAAGGATTCTCCG